>DHMD01000072.1:0-42899 GCA_002405615.1 Christensenella sp. UBA4651
TTACTCTGTTTTTCTTTTCCAAAAGCCAAATTTACCTTTTGTTTCGCCTAAATTAGAGATGGAAACATAATAAGTTTTTGATTCGGTTTGTTCTGAAACATTATCCGAAAATTTTGATTTGACGAGCAAATAATATTCTGTCGTTTCTGTGGGTATATCCAGCACAAAATTAAGTTTTTTGTCTGAACCTGAAATTATGGATAGCAAATTTTGACTATTTTTTGTCTTTGCGTAAAGATGATAATTATAGATTTCTTCCGCCTCCCAATCTAAGGTCAATTTGCCCTGATTTTTGGTCAAATTTAGAATAGGAATAGTTGCAATTTTGAAATTATTACTTACCTTTACTGGCGCAAATTTTGTATTAAACAAATCAGATTTTTTGTAACGCTCGGGCGTCAATTCATTTGCTAATTCTAGTTTTTGCTGACCAAGGGAGAGTGTGTCTAGCGAATATGTGCTAACATTTGTGGGGCAAGCGAAGTCTCTTTTATCATCACAAATTGAGGTTAAACTTTCCCAAATTTTGACGCTTTGTCTAGCAGAAATTGTACCGCCATTCTCCGTTTTGGATAGATTGTTTTCAGCCTTTCCACTGGTATTGCCATACCAAGATAGCACAGTAAATTTAGGGGTAAAACTTACGCACCAAGCGTCAGTATTCGTGCCATCATTAGCACCAAATGTACCTGTTTTTGCCGCTAAATTAGACATATTTAGCGTATTCAATTTTTTTGCAGTTCCGTCCAAAGCACAATCTTTGAGCACATCATTTATCATATATGCAGTTTCTGGACTCATCACGTTTTCACTATTATTTGGGGCTAAAAAAACAGTTTTACCAGTATGGTCTGTGATTTTGTTAATCAAATTTATAGATTTTTTACAACCCAAATTGGCGAGCAGAGAATAGGCGCTTGCGATCTCTTTTATCCTTGTACCCGTTTGGGTAGCACCTAAGGCAACCGCAAGATTTTTGTCAGAGTTTTGTAGTTCAAAACCGCATTTTTTTGCATAATTTATGGCATAATCGAGGTCGATATAAGATAAGGCTTTGACAGCAGGAATGTTGAGAGATTGTGATAAGGCAGTCCTGACATCGGTCCAACCTATGTATTTGCCATTTGCGTTTCGAGGGGAATAACCTCCAAAATTTGTAGCGTCATCGTTTATTGGAGTTGCGGGGGAGAGGTTTCCTGTTTCAAAATTCGGAGCGTAACATACGAATGGTTTTATAGTACTGGCAGGCTGTCGGCGCTCCGAAATATTGCCAAATGTTGCAATAATTTTGCCTTTTTCGTTATCAATTACCAACGCCGCATTTTCTTTTGTTTCTGACTTTAATTTTGCAATTTTATCTTGGAGTTTGCTATTGATATTTGTATAGATTTTGTATCCCGAGCAAGATACATCTCGCTCACTTTTGTTGAGTATACTACTTGTTTCACGCAAGATTTCCTGAATATAGTCATCAAAGTTGTTTAGATTATCACTCGTTTTTAGTTCGGCCTGTGTTGCAGCCAGATATTCTGGCTCAGTGATTACTTTGTCATCTAGCATATTTTTGAGTACCAAATTACGCCGCTCTAAACAGTTTTGTGGATTAAAAATAGGGGAGTAGGTCTTCGGCGATTTGATTATTCCAGCCAAAGTTGCCGCTTCTGGTAGTGTGAGACTCGCCGCACTTTTGCCAAAATAATTTTGCGCAGCGCTCTCAATTCCAAAAGAACCATTTCCAAAATAGATTGCATTTAGGTACGTTTCCAAGATTTTTTCTTTTGGGTATCCTTGCTCCAATTTTAGCGCCAAATACGCCTCCTGAATTTTACGAGATAGCGTCTTTTCATTAGTCAAATAGATGTTCTTAATTAGCTGTTGGGTGATAGTTGACGCCCCCTCCTTTGCATATCCCGAAAGCAAATTTGTAACCCCAGCTTTTATTATCCTACCATAATTTAGACCGCTATGTTGATAAAAAGTCTTGTCCTCAATACTCACAAATGCTTGCGGTACAAAATCAGGCACAGACTCAATTTCGATAGTTTTTTGACCTGCTATCGAATTGGTGGAAATATGCTTGTTTTCGCTGTCGTATATTTCGTACTGATTGTTGTATAGATTGAGATTATCCAGATTAATTATATCAGGATTGCTGATTTGCCTAATTGTTACAATTACATAAATTCCAGCACTCAAAATTATCAAAACAACTAACAAAAATAATATCAAAAAGCATTTTGCGATTTTTTTCATAAAATTACCTCATTTTTATTATGTTACAAATGATAAAAATTATTATTTATAATTGATAATTTTGCTTTTTTGTTGTATAATGTGGAATATTGAAATTAATTATCGAAAGGAACGATTTATGGAAAAGTTTTATTATATTTATACTTATGGTTGTCAGATGAATGTGCATGAGTCAGAGAAGCTCGCAGGCATTCTAGAAGATAGGGGATATCAGCACGCACAATCAGTAGAAGACGCTAATGTTGTAGTGTTTAATACTTGCTGTATTCGTGAGAGTGCGGAGCAAAAGATTATGGGTAACATCGGCGCAATCAAACCTATCAAGAAAAATAAAAAAGATATGATTGTCGCAGTGTGCGGCTGTATGTCGCAACAGAAAGATATGGCGGCATTGTTACGCAAAAAATTTCCATTTGTAGACATCGTATTTGGTGCAAACAATATCGAATTTTTCGGGGATTATTTGGACGAATTCCAGAAACAAAAGAAGTTTTGTAATCAAGTAATCGCTGATAAATCTTACCTTGAAAATGCAACAAAAGTTAATATGGTGAGGGACAACACTCTATATGCATATGTAAACATTATGTATGGTTGCAACAACTTTTGTACTTACTGCATTGTGCCTTATGTTCGTGGGAGAGAGGAGAGTCGCAAGCCGCAAGAGATTTATGACGAGGTAAAACGACTGCTATCTATGGGGTATAAAGTTATCACACTTCTTGGGCAAAATGTAAACTCTTATGGTCAGGACGGCAGTACAAACGGGGTAACTTTTGCAAAACTTCTAGATACCATTGCTAATTTTGACGGCGACTTTGAACTTAGGTTTATGACCTCACACCCAAAAGATTTGAGTGATGACTTGATAGAGGTTATGGCAAAGAATGCAAAAATTAGCAAATCTCTGCATTTGCCAGTGCAGGCAGGTAGCAACAAGATTTTGAAGGCGATGAATCGTAGTTATAACAAAGAAAGGTATATGGAGTTAATCCACAAAATCAAGGCAGCAATTCCAAATATCACTCTATCTACCGATATAATCGTAGGTTTCCCTGGCGAAACGGACGAAGATTATATGGAAACGGAAAAACTTTTGATTGATGTACAGTATCACAACGCATACATATTTATGTATAGCAAGAGAAAGGGCACAATTGCGGAAAAAATGGATAATCAAATTCCTTTGGCTACAAAGAGAGAGCGAATTCATAGGCTATTGGGAATCGAACACGAAATCAGCACAAAACTATTCAATCAAATGGTTGGCTCAACCCAGCGAGTTTTGGTTGAGAGCGAGAATAACCTTTACTTTATTGCAAAAGCCCAATGCGGCAAGGTTGTGAAAATAGCCAAGAGTGAGGCAAACGGCGTCAAACTCGGACAATTCTACGACTGTGAAATTACAGATTACAAAAACGGAAATTTATTAGGAAGAGTTAATTAATGGAATCAGATAAAAAATATTCTAAAATGATACAACAATATTTGGACACAAAAGCAGCATTCCCTGACTGTATAATGTTTTATAGATTGGGCGACTTTTACGAAATGTTTTTTGAGGACGCTCAAAATGTGTCTAGCGAATTAGGCTTGACCTTGACTGCTCGTGATTGCGGTTCGGGGCAAAAAGCTCCTATGTGTGGCGTGCCTTTTCATTCGGCACATAACTATGTTTCGAGGTTGGCAAACAACGGGCACAAGGTTGCGATTTGTGAGCAACTTAATACGCCAATAAAAAAGACATCATCAGGTAATGTTGTGATTGACCGAAGTGTAGTTAGAGTAATTACCCCTGGCACTATTATGGACGAATATTTGCTGCAACAAGGCAAAAACAACTATATTGCAGCAGTTTACGCACCTAGATCGACTGTTGTGGGATTGTCTTGGATTGACCTAAGTACTGGTGAGTTTAACATTCAGCAATTCACAGGGGATAATGCGCTAGACGATTTAAGTGATACTTTGGTGAGTATCAGTCCAGCCGAGATTATTTGTGATGAGAATACGCTGAAACTAGCGCTTGATTTGGCTTGTACAAGAATGGGTATCGTACCTAATTTTAGCAAACACAAGTTGGAGGCCTTTGATTACAACAACGCATACAAAATGATTCTCAAACAACTCAATGCAAAGAATCTGCAGGGGTTAGGCTGCGATGACAAATCGCAAGCTATTAGTGCGGGTGGTGCTTTGCTCGACTACTTGTTGGAAACACAGATGCGTGATTTGAAGCACATCAACAAAATTAACGTAGTAACGAGCGACTACTATATGCACCTTGACATAAACACAAGGCTAAACCTCGAAATTTGCGAAACTATGTATGACCGCAAAAAGAGGGGGTCATTATTGTGGGTATTGGACCACACAAAGACCACTATGGGTGCAAGACTCTTGCGTAGTTGGTTGGAGCAGCCTTTGCAAGATATTGCTCTAATTAATGCGAGATTGGATGCAGTAGAGGAACTGACAAAGGATATGGTATTCCGCACCGAACTACAAGAAGCACTCAGCAATTTTCAAGACATCGAGAGGTTGTGCGGTAGGGTATCTTTCGGTAACTTGAACCCTCGCAACTGCGTGGCTTTGGGAATTTCTCTATCAAAACTACCGCATATCAAATCACTTGTATCAAAATTAAAATCTCAAATGTTTGTCGACTGCACTCACAAGATTGAGTGCCACGATGATTTGGCACAAAAATTACAGACCGCCTTTGTAGATGAGCCGCCTACCGTAATCCGAGACGGAGGATTTATTCGCAAGGGATATAGTGCAGAACTAGACAAACTAATGGACGCAAAAAAAGATGGTCAAGACTGGATTTCTGCCTTGGAGGCAAAAGAGCGTGAATTGACTGGCGAAAAGAAACTCAAAATTTTGTATAACCGTATTGCGGGTTATTATATAGAAGTGCCAAAAGCTTCGTCAGAAAATATGCCATTTAGATTTCAAAAGGTGCAATCTATGGCAAATACAGACCGTTTTACGACTACTGATTTACGCCAATTAGAGGACACTATCAACAATGCTGAGGAGCGCAAACTAGAATTAGAGTTGCAACTATTTGACGAAATTAGGCAAGAAATTATGGACTATATTCCTTCAATTCAGCAAACTGCGCAACAAATCGCAATTATCGACTGCTTGCTTTCACTAGCGCATGTGGCTGTGCAATTCGATTACACGAGACCAACCTTTGACGAAAAGGGG
This sequence comes from Christensenella sp. UBA4651, assembly GCA_002405615.1. Classification (GTDB taxonomy): domain Bacteria; phylum Bacillota; class Clostridia; order Christensenellales; family UBA1242; genus UBA7867. The sequence continues at coordinate 5,473 of DHMD01000072.1, forward strand.
ACTGGTTACGAGATAATCGAATCTCGCCATCCTGTAATTGAACGACTGATTACCAAAGAAAGGTTTGTGCCAAACGATGTTCTTTTTAACGACAAGCAACGCACAATTATAATTACAGGTCCTAATATGGCAGGTAAGAGTACATATATGCGTCAAATTGCGCTAATTGTGCTTATGGCACATGTCGGCTGTTTTGTTCCAGCTAAATATGCTCGTGTTTCTTTGACCGACAGAATTTTTACTCGAATTGGCGCAAGCGACAACCTAGGTATGGGGCAAAGTACATTTATGGTTGAAATGAGCGAAGTTGCCAACATTATCAAAAACGCAACAAAGGACAGCCTATTGATTTTGGACGAGATTGGTAGGGGTACATCGACACAAGACGGTATGAGTATCGCTTGGGCAGTGCTCGAATATATCGCTAGTTCAATAAAAGCTCGTACACTATTCAGCACGCATTACCATAGACTGACCGATTTGCAGGGCAAATTGCCAGGAGTTGTGAATATGCGTGTAACTGTGAGCGAGTTTGACAACGAAATGACATTTTTACGCAAAGTTGAGTATGGTAGTTCTAGTCAAAGTTTCGGTGTCGAGGTTGCAAAGCTTGCTGGCATCCCTCAGACGATTATTAATCGCGCAAAAGAGGTAATGCGTAGCCAAGAAATTGAGCATAACGACACGGTTGATGCTGCGATGGAGCAATATACAACCAAAGATTTGGGAATATCAACAAAATATGAGATGATTGCAGATATTCTCAACAAAACGGATATCAATAACCTTACTCCTTTGGAAGCATTGTCAAAGTTGTCCGAGTTAAAAAAGAAAATTAATGATTAATTTAGATGAAAGAGAGGAGGCAAAAATATGCCAAAAATCAACGTTTTAGAGCCGAAAGTTTTTAACCAAATTGCGGCAGGAGAGGTTGTGGAGCGCCCTGCTTCCATTGTCAAAGAGTTGGTTGAGAACAGTATTGATGCAGGAGCTAGCCGTATTTCAGTAGAAATTTTTGACGGCGGAATTTCCAAAATTTTGATTAGCGACAATGGCTGTGGTATCGCTGCGGACGATATGGAATTGGCTTTTTTGCCACACGCTACCAGCAAAATTAGTGATATTACTGACATTTTTGATTTGAGTACGCTAGGTTTTCGAGGCGAAGCACTCGCTTCAATCGCTTCTGTAACACGAATTGAGGTTACCTCAAAAACCACAGAAGGTAAGGGACATACAATCAAATTAGAGGGCGGCAAAATTTTGGCAACGGGTGAGAAGGGTTCTCCTATTGGCGCATATTTTTGCGTTCAAGACCTATTTTTCAACACTCCTGCAAGGCAAAAATTTCTAAAACAACCCAAAAAAGAAGAGTCTGAAATAACCAGCCTTATGACAAGGTTGATTTTGGCGAACCCAAACATCGCTTTTCGATACACAGCAGACGGGCGGGAAATCTTGTCTAGCACAGGCAGAGGTATTGAGGAGGCAATTTGCGCAATTTACGGTACAAAAATTTTGGAAAACCTAGTGCCAATTGATTATGTAGACGGAGATTATTCTATCAAAGGCTATATCGGCAAAACTTCATTTTTCAAGTCAAATAGGACATACCAGACAACCATTATTAATGGTCGTTGGGTAGCAGACAGTATGGTGTCTATCGCCATTTCGCAAAGTTACGAGTCGTATATGATGAAGCACTGCTTCCCATTTTGTGTCATATATTTTGATTTGCCGAAAGACCAGCTAGATGTAAATGTGCATCCAAATAAATTGGAGGTGAGGTTCCAAGATTCTAAAAAAGTCTTTGGCTTCGTGTATCACGCAATTTCCACATCTTTATTAGACGACCTTTCCAAAAAAACTAGACAAGAGGTTGAACTGCCTTATTCTAGACCAGTTTTATTTAATGACCCAGCAAAATTGAGTAGCACCCCTAATGAAGTTACATCATCTAACCCCGCTGAAACTGCAAACTTTGGTACAATTTCAGCGAATCCTAGCCAATCTCAACAAACACAAGAGTTAAATTTGGACTTTATTTTGGAAAATGCAAGCAAAGATGCGTCTAATAACTCTGCAAATTTGACTTTATCGAGCAGCAGTGATTCGGTGTTGGGCGAAATTATTCTAGATAAATTAACTCAATCTGAGCCAAAATACGAATTTGATTTGGAAAATTCACAAAAAATTGAACCGAAACCTATTCAAACTCAACTTGTTGCAGATGAAATTGAAGATAAAAAAGCGTATTTGGAAACCAAAATTGTTGGGAAAATCTTCAATACTTTCATTATCGCCGAAATGGGGGACAACCTCTATTTTATTGACCAGCACGCTGCGCACGAGCGCTTGCTCTTTGATAAGTATGTGCGTTATGTAAAGACAAAGGAAATGACTTGCCAACCACTTTTGGTACCGTACACCATTAATGTTAATCACAAAGAGGCAGAATTTATTACCGAAAATTTGGAATTGCTACAACAGTTAGGTTTTGAAATTGACCCATTTGGCGACCTCGCTTTCAAAATTTCAGCCATTCCTAGTATTTTGCCTGACCTAAATGTAAATGCTTTTTTTGATAGTTTCCTATCAAATATAAATTCAATAGTACAAATGAAACAGATTGATTTGGTTCTAGATAATTTGGCTGAAACTGCGTGCAAACATGCGGTAAAGGGTGGGGACGACCTCGATAGAGAGGAAATTATCAAACTCGTGAGCGATTTTGCTGGCGGTGATGTTACTCTGCAATGTCCTCACGGCAGACCTTTTGTGGTCAAATTTACTCGTAGAGATTTGGATAAGTGGTTCAAAAGGACGGTATAAATGCAAAAAGTTTTAATAATTGCGGGCTGTACGGCTGTCGGGAAATCTGCTTTTGCCCTAGAATTGAGCAAAAGCATTAATATGGAAATTATTTCGGCGGATTCAGTTCAAGTTTACCGAGGTATTGAAGTCGCCACCTCAAAGCCAACCAAAGCTGAGGAGAGGATTTGCCCACAGCATTTGATAAATATAGTAAGCCCTTTCGAAAAATTTAATGCATTCAATTTTGTCGATTTGGCAAAAAAAGCAATAGCAGAAATAGCTGGTAGGAGAAATCTACCAGTCGTTGTTGGAGGTACAGGGTTATATATAGATAGCCTGATATTCGGCTATGATTTTGTAAGTGATAGGACTCACTTGTCCGATTATGAATTCAAATTCGTACTTATTGAACAAGATAGAGATATATTGTATAGTAGGATTAACCAACGAGTTGACTTGATGATTAAAAATGGGCTAGTTGAAGAAGTCAAAAAGTTACGAGAAATTGGCATCAATCTTGATTGTCAGTGTATGCAGGCAATTGGTTATCGTGAAATTTGGAGTTACCTAGATGGAGAAATCAGTTTGCCCGAAGCTATTTCACTAATCAAAAAGAATACTCGAAATTACGCAAAGCGTCAAATCACGTGGTTCAATCATAACGACTGCGAACGCTGGGATGTAAAAGATTTGGACAAACTCTATCAAGAGCTTTTAGAAACATACCCAGAATACAAAAAATAGACTACTTTTGTAGTCTATTTTCTTTACATATTACGAATCAGTCCTACTACTTTACCAATAATTGACACTTCATCAAAATACATTGGTTCCATAGTTGGGTTTTCTGGTTGCAGTCTAAATCTTCCATTTTCTTTGTAAAATCTTTTTACAGTAGCAGAATCATCAATCAAAGCGGCAACAATCTCACCATTGTTTGCAGTATCTTGTCTCTTGATAACTACCATATCACCGTCAAAGATACCAGCTTCAATCATACTGTTACCTTTAACTTTCAAAATAAATAGGTCTGTCCCTCTAAATAAGTTATTTGGCATATAGAATACATCTTCACAGTTCTGTGTAGCCAAAATAGGTTGACCAGCAGTAATTTGCCCTAGGACAGGAATAGGGGAGTAGTTTTTTACAGCTTCCAAATCTACCTTGTCGCTGATTTCTTGCTCTGCCTTTTCAATTTCACAAATAGGTGTTGTATCAACATCATCGATGTCGCCATCGTGAGGCTGCAAGCGCCTACCGTTCAAAATCTCAATGGCCCGATTTTTGTACACATCTCTACGAATCAAACCTTCCTCTTCCAAATAGTTTAGGTAGTATGAGATTGTAGAAGTTGAACTAATACCCATATGTGAGCCCATCTCTCTCAAAGAAGGTGGAAAACCGTTCTTCGCCTGAAATTTAATAATATATTCGAATAGTTTATCAGTCTTGTCTTGTATACGTCTTTTCATCTTAAATCTCCTTTTTCTGTCTATTATAGCATAAAAATTCGCTATTGTCAAACATTTTTTCTAAACTTTCTCATTCATTTCTCAATTTTACTTTACTCGCTGCAGCTCTGCGCACGTCCTCCGTCATAGCGGCATAGTGCTTCTTGGTAGTATTTATATCCTTGTGTCCCAGCACGTCTGCCACAACATAAATATCTTTTGTTTCCCTATACAAATTCGTGCCATAGGTACTCCTCAACTTGTGCGGACTAATGTTTTTGAGTGGTGTAACGAGGCTACTGTATTTTTTTACGAGGTTTTGTACGGCTCTTGTTGAAATACGCTTCTTTTGCAGCGACAGGAACAATGCCCGCTCACTCTCAGGCAATCCCTTGATAGAGCTTCTACTTTCGAGATACGCCTTCAATGCTTTTGCCACTTCATCAGAGAAATATAACACTACCTGAGCACCGCCCTTGCGTATTACCTTGAATCCGTTTATAGAGAAATCAATGTCATCAACATCTAGCCCAACACACTCGCTCACGCGTATGCCTGTTCCCAAGAGTAGGGTAACTATGGCATAATCTCTCGCTTCTGTATGCTTGTGGAATGCCTGTTGAGTAGGGGATAGGGCATAACCAGTTTCCGCCATATCGAGGAGATTTACCATCTCATCGACCTCCAAACGAACGATATTTTTCTCATGCAATTTAGGCAAATCTACCTTATCGGTAACGTTTTTGTCCAGTTTTTCTTTCTTAAAAAAGTAGCTAAAAAACGAGCGCAAGGTAGACAATTTGCGTGATTTCGCCTGCTCATTGTTATGATATGTCTTCCCATTAAACTCATAAACAGTGAGAAATTCCATAAAATTCTCTATCTCAGTAGCCGTGAGCGTGTTTAGGTCCATCAGCGAAATCTGTTTTGGTGCACGACCGTAAAATTGCGGGGCGTGGGTAGCCAAATAATAGAAAAAAATTCTCAAATCATAAGCATAATTAAGTCGGGTGAGGGGAGTAGTCGTATTCTCGACACCCACAAAAAATTCACTGCAAAAATACGGCAATTCCGCTCTTAATTCTCGTAAACGCTCCATATTTTTATCATTGCGTTGAACATAATACTTTTCAGACATATTCAAAACCTCTTGCAGTATTATATCAAATATTCTCAAATTTGTAAAATATATTTGCGAACATTTTAGTATTAAATGTTCTATGTCTAAAATTAGAACATTTTTTCTTTTTGTTTGTTACTAAAATGAAGTGCATAGTACTGCTAATCACTAAATATAGAATATTTCAATAGCAACATTTTGCAAAGTCGTTTGAGCGAGAGCTTTTGACATTTTATTAGTACGACTATTTCATATAAATTAGATGAATAGTTACTCATCAAAAAATATAAACTCTGTGTCAGCGCGTTTTACAACGAGTTTATACAGAGTAAAACGTTTTATATAAATCTATAATCAAAAAACAAAATTCAATATATAATGGATTAAATTTAATTTATTATATAAAGAAAATTTATTAAAAAATTGTAAAAACACCAAAATTCGTTTTATTTCCTGCTTTACTACACTAACTATGCGTAAAACTTGTCTTTTACGCATAGTTAGAACATTGTTAACAAATTATTCCCTACTATCCACATCAAATTATATTTGCTCTTTATCAAACGATTTTATAATGCGATTACACAGAGCTTGTTAAAAATATCTTGTTGATTTATGGGAATTTTATACAAAAACTACAATCTAAATAGCCCCAGTAAATAATCACCTTGTTTTAGGTTCTTTCTGCGTGTAGCGTAATCAGGCAGAACACTACCAACCAATTTCCAAAACAATTTAGAGTGATTCATCTGCACCAAGTGCGACAACTCATGCACGATTACATAATCAATCAAATCGTGTGGTAACAAAATAAGACGCCAATTTAGAGAAACTACACCTAACGAGTTACACACTCCCCAACAAGTTTTTGCATTTGTAAGCTTGACCATTTTGGGCTGTAACTGCATCAGCACGCTAAAATACTCTACACGTTTTGACAAAATATCCAAAGCAATCGTGCGATACCATTTGACAAGTTGTTTAATGAGTATTTGTTCATCGCTATACTTCGCTGGGACAACACAGTAATTTGGCTCTAACGTAATTTTTTTGACATTCTCATCAAAAGTGATGTGATAAATCTGACCACAAAACATCATATCTGTGTAGTGTATTATGTCAAAATTAAGTTGTTGAGTTGACCGAATTTTGTCCAAGTGAAGCCTAATCCAATCTTCACGCTTTGCCACAAGTTCCTCAATTTTGGTAAAAGGCAGGCTGCGAGGCGCTTTGACAATTATCTCACACTTTGGGCTAATGCTGATACTCACAGAACGCCTATTTGTTCTAATTAAATAATCAATTTTGTACACAATAATCCCCTACCCCCAAAAAAGTTGTCTACCTAATTTTTACTACAAAAGCAGCAATTTATCAAGTAAATTTAGCCATTTTTTGAATTTTCCTATAAAAATTTTGAAATCTGCCAAATTATTTGACAAAAATTTAATTTTAATATAAAATCAAATAGAGAAATGGAGGCAAAAATGGTTAGCCAGATAAATAAAATTATTCTAAAATCGCTTGAAACGGGCGACAAATACGGTCTTGAAATCATAAAAGATATTCAATCTTTTACCAATAATAGGGTTGTTTTGAAGCAGCCTAGTTTATATAGTGCGCTTAGGCGTATGGAGAAAAAGGGGCTAATCAGTTCTTTTTGGGAAGACAGCGAGTTGGGCGGTCGCAGGCATTATTATTCTCTGACTCGTTCTGGCAGAGAGGAATTGCAGGCTGACAATGTCGTGAGTGAATCTGATATACAGTCAATTTTGTATGAGGTCAACAAGAGTTTGCAAAACGGTTCGCAAGGGATTGTCCAAGAAGTCCCAGAACCAGTAATAAAAAACAAAATGGCTTATGAAAAATTTGACCCACGAGAGGAACAGACAGCGGGCAAGAGCTTTTCACAACAAGTTCGAAAATTTGCAGAACCAGCAACTATTGAGGAAAAATCTACTCAAAATTCGAGTATTAATAATTTTGAAACGGTCAAATCCATGCCACAACCTGAGCCCAAGCAAAAAGAAGAAGCCAGTAGCTTTTGGCGTGAATCTATGCTAAACGAGAATAGTGAGCAATCTACTAAAAGTAATGAGTCGCTCGAATTTAAGATGGACGAGAATAAGCCGAGCAGATTTGAGATAAATTACAAGGATATTTTGGGAGATTTGGATGCTAACAAGCCACAAGAGAACACAAATCTCTCCCCTACCCCAATCGCAAATAATTTAAGCGAGCAGCAAGAACAGCAGCAGCGTGCTAAACAATATTCTTCGCAATTTAGCCAAATTTTTGCCTCTAACAAGAACACTCAACCATCTAAAACTACCATAACAAAAGAGCAAGAAGAATTGCGAAACGCAATTTTCAAGCGTCAAAATCAGAGTACTTTGGACGAAATCGGCAGAAGATACAACCTAAATACAGTACAGCATAAACATCAGGAAGCACCTCAACAGCCAGTTCAGCAGGTTGAAGAATATAGTAATCTAACAAAAGTTTCCCCAAGCGAAATTGAGGTAAAACAATATATTCGCGACACAGGAATTGTAAGCAGCAGTGAAAAAGAATTTATAAACATTAATAAATTAATACTTGCACGCTCAATAATTATGGCATTCTTTTTTGCGATGTCTGTACTGATTTCTTACTTTGTATTTAATGAGCAAAACTTTATTTACGCCCCACACGAATGTTTGTATTGGATAGCCTTGGGTGCAGCAGTCCTGTATATCGGAATTATGCTTGCGATAACTCTGCCCAAATTCAATAAAAAAGTCCAACTGAAAAAAATAAATTGGTTTGTAAATTTATTTTACAGAGCGCTAATTGCTGTCGCACTGTTTACGTTTGTAATTGCTCTTTGCTTGTGTTTTGGTATGACAAACTTTATGCAAATTGAGTTCTTTACAATATGGTATATCTCAGCGCTTGCAATCGGAGACATTTTAGTTTCCTGGCTTATTGGATACATTGTTTATTCTACAAAAGCTTTTAGAGAATAGAAAAATCACGGAGATAATCCGTGATTTTTCTATTTAAGTGAATCCAAGTATCTGTCGACTTCGTCACGAGCAAGTCTATCGCAAATATTATTATATTTATCATCGGCGTGCCCCTTGACCTTGTGCCAAGTAATCTGATGTTTCTCTACCAATTCGAGTAGTTTACGCCATAAATCTTCGTTTTTTACAGGCTTTTTGTCCGCTGTTTTCCAATTGTTTTTTATCCAATTATCAGCCCAATTTTGTAAAAAAGCATTCACTACATAAGCGGAATCACTATATAGGTCGATTTTACAGGGTTCTTTTAATCTAGAAACCGCCTCAATAACAGCGGTCATTTCCATACGGTTGTTGGTAGTATTATTTTCAAAACCACTGAATTGTTTCTCTACACCATTGTATATCAAAACACACCCCCACCCCCCAGGACCTGGGTTTTCACTACACGCTCCATCAGTATATATAACAACTGATTTCATAAAATTTCTCCTTTTTTACAAAAAATGTATGCGAATTCTATTGACTAAAAACGAATTTTCTAATATAATAATATTATCCTTTTAGGGGAGTGGCTCAACGGTAGAGTAGTGGTCTCCAAAACCATTGGTTCAGAGTTCGAATCTCTGCTCCCCTGCCAAATACGCCTTCTTGATTATAGGCGATTGTAGGACAGCACTTTGCTGTTCTTTTTTATTTTGTAAATTATTTAATATAAGCTCTTGGCTTTTGTTTGTACCATTTTTTATTCTTTTTTCGAAATTTAGCAAATTTTGTGAAAAAACTTTATTCAACACATTTTCGGTATAAAACTTTGCTAAATAATTCCACAAATCTTGCATACCCAAATAATCCATAGAAATGCCGTTAGGATTCTGTTCGCCCGTTCCATTAAAATCTGTTCCCAGACCGACACAATCCTCACCCGCATATTCCAAAAAATTATCCAAGTGTCGGCGAATAAGCTCAAAATCGGCAAAACTTCCACCCAGCAATGTATTATACAAACAAAGCCCAACATACCCATTTCTTTTACCAATTTCTGCAAGTTGTGCAGCATTTAAGTTTCTTTTGATTGAATACACTTCGCTACTTGCTGTATGAGAACAAAACAGTTCTTTTTGCAGTTCCGAAATATCCCAAAACGACTGTTCGTTGAGATGTGCGACATCAACCAAAATGTTATTCTTGTTTAATTCTGTTACAACTTTCTTGCCCCACTTGCTCAATTTTTTCTTTGACAAAGCACCACCAGCAAGTTTATTTTCATAATTCCAAGTGAGAGTAGCACAAAAAGGCTTGAATTTAACAAACTTTTGTAAAGATTTGAAATCATCAACGAACTCAATATTTTCAAACGACTTAACTACCAAATTAGAATCATTGAGTAGTGAAAACTTGTGTTCAATATCGTCAAAAACCATTGATTTTTCTTGTTTCTTTTGTTCTTGACTAAAATAATAGGCCGTAAAAAGTTTTACGACCTTATTATGTTTGCAAAAATTCAAATATCGTGAAACTTCTGCACTTGAATTAAATGTCATTAATAAATCATTATGTGCATCTGCTATTTGCATAAGGTCTCCTTATTATTTGGCAAAATTTACAGAACGCATTTCTCTGATAACATTTACCTTGATAACACCCGGATATTCCATTTGTGCCTCAATTGCTTTTGCAATATCGCGTGATAGAATATCCATATCGGCATCAGAAATCAACTCAGGCTTGACTGCAACACGAATTTCTCTACCTGCTTGAATTGCGTATGCCTTGTCAACACCCTTGAACGAATTGGCAATTTCCTCCAACTTTTGCAAGCGGTGGATATAACTCTCCAACGACTCCCTACGAGCGCCTGGTCTACTACTTGAAATAGCGTCAGCCGCTTGTACAAGCATTGCCTCAACACAAGTAAATTCTACATCACCGTGGTGTGCCTCAATACAGTTAATTACCTTTTCGTTTTCCTTGTATTTACGAGCCAATTGAACACCAATTGTAACATGTGTCCCTTCTTGCTCATGGTCAACAGCCTTACCAATATCGTGCAAGAAACCGCCTCGTCTGGCAATTTTTTCATCACAACCCAATTCCGCAGCCATCATACCAGCAAGGTATGCCACCTCAATAGAATGTTTGAGCACATTTTGCCCGTAACTCGTACGGTACTTGAGCCGTCCCATAGTTTTGACCAATTCAGAATGAAGCCCCATAATTCCGACTTCCATAACAGCAGCCTCACCAGCTTCCTTGATGTCGTGTTCGAGGTCTTTGCGAGTTTTTGCCACGATCTCCTCGATACGACCCGGGTGAATTCTACCGTCTTGCATTAATTTATTGATAGCGAGTCTAGCCACCTCACGCCTAATTGGGTCAAAGCCAGACACAACGATAACCTCTGGTGTGTCATCAATAATTAGGTCAATTCCTGTAGCCTGTTCCAAAGCCTTGATATTACGCCCTTCACGACCAATCAAACGCCCTTTCATCTCATCGTTTGGCAAAGTTATTGTAGTAATTGTTGCCTCACTCGTCAAATCAGCAGAATACTTCTGTATAGCATTACATATGATTTCGGTAGCAGTTTTGTGAGCATTGTCATAAGCCTCATCAGTAATCTGCTTGACCATAACATTAGCATCACGCTTTGCTTCCTCAGTAATCTGCTTGATAAGCATTTCCTTGGCTTCTTCTTGGCTCATTCGAGCATTGCGTTCTAGCACTTTATCTGCCTCAATTTTTTTGGCAGCAATCTCGTCCTCTTGAGACGCAAGTGCCTTTTCTTTTGCTTCTAGTTTTTCTTTGAATTTTTCTAAGTTTTCGTTTTTGTTGTCCAAGCTCTGCTCACGATTATTGATAAACTCTTCTCGTTGCAAGTATCTGTTATTCAACTTTTCAATTTCATTCCTGCGAACTTTTAACTCATTTTCAGTTTCAGTCTTGATTCGCAAAGACTCTTCTTGAGCAGAAAGCCTAGCCTCCTTTTGGATCGTCTTGGCTTCTAAATGAGCATCCTCTATAATTTTTGATGCGGAACATTTGGCGTTATTGATTTTCTTCAAAAACACCATTCTAAACAATAATATTCCGACAACTGCTCCCACAATTACGCATAATACGATTGCTAGGACAAATATTGCGGTATTCATTTGGAGACCAAGCAAACCCATATTAATGGTATTTTGCATTGGTTATTCCCTCTCAGATTTATTAGTTTCAAAATGTCGACAAAATGCCAACATTTTACATATCAATTGTAAATTATTATCAATAAAAAGTCAAGTTAATTATAAAAATAATATGATTTACAAAGAATTATTATGCCCAAAACAAAATAAACTAAACCATTAAAACAAAACCAAACTAAATTACGCTAAAATATCCATTGATTTAGATGTTATTCCTCCGAGCTAGAGCGTACCTCTACGCATCTCTTTGGTGCATAAAAATCACTAATTTGGTCGTGCAATTCCTGCGCAAATTCAGGGTGCTCCACTATATACTGTTTGACATTTTCCTTACCTTGCCCAATCTTCTCATCATTATAAGCAAACCAACTGCCACTCTTCTGAATAATACCAGTTTCAATAGCCAAGTCCAAAAGACAACCCTCTTTTGAAATACCCTTACCATAAATAATATCAAATTCGCAAGTTTTGAAAGGCGGTGCAAGTTTATTCTTGACAACTTTTACACGAGTCCTATTACCTATTGCGTCAGTACCGTCTTTTATCGTGTCAGCTTTTCTAACATCTAGGCGGATACTAGAATAAAATTTGAGAGCCTTACCACCAGTAGTAGTTTCAGGATTACCAAACATTACGCCAACTTTCTCTCTCAACTGATTAATAAAAATCACACAAACATTAGACTTGTTAATATAAGCAGTCAACTTACGCATTGCTTGACTCATAAGTCTCGCCAGCAAACCAACATGAGCATCGCCCATTTCACCGTCCAATTCTGCTTTTGGAGTGAGCGCTGCAACAGAGTCAATTACTACCAAATCAATACTCCCACTCTTTACCAAACTCTCAGTGATGTCGAGAGCCTGCTCACCATTATCAGGTTGCGAAATATATAACTCATTAATATTTACGCCCAAGTTCGCAGCATACACTGGGTCAAGTGCGTGTTCTGCATCGATAAAAGCAGCAGTACACCCCTTCTTCTGTGCTTCAGCCACGACATGCAACGCAACCGTAGTCTTACCAGAAGACTCAGGTCCGTAAATCTCCACAATACGCCCTCTCGGCATACCCCCTATTCCTAGTGCCAAATCGAGTGTCAAACACCCAGTAGGGATTGTGTCCACCACTTGATGAGCGTTATCCCCCAAACGCATAATAGAACCTTTGCCAAATTGCTTCTCAATTTGCGCCATAAGTTGTTCCAAATTCTTTGCCTTTTCCAAACTATCCAAAATAGCCACCTCATTCTCTTTTGTTAATATGTTCTAATTATACACTATAAAAATCAAATTACCAAGTGTTTTTGCGAAATTTCTCCAAAATATTATATAAAATTAGGTAAAATAACCCTTTTACCCCATATTTTTGAAAACTTTTGAACGATATTTGAACATTTTTGCTCTTAATTTCGTCAATAAAAGCCAAAACAAACCCCTCCGAATTTCTGCTCACAACCATCAAAATATCAAATTTATTGTCAAAAATATATTGCCTTGCCTTATCCAAATTCTTGAATTCTCGTTTTTCGAGAAACTCCACAATACCTTTTGATACAAAATTATCTAGTCCAGTTTTGAGGAAGTCGCACCCAGCATAATCGAGTATTAATAATCGCCGTCTCTGCACAGTCATTAATTCCAGCAACGCCTCATCAATCGAAATGGAGTCATCAATATAAATTTTGTCGCCCAAAGCCGAATAAACTTGCTGCTCTATTAGCGAACTCTCGCCACTATCACAACCAAAATGCAGCAGCATATCGCCGCAGTCATAGTTATAAGTAAAATCAGCGCCTACACTATCCGACAAACACTCTGAAATATTTATAATTTCAGATACGCCCTCCTCAACGAATAGTTTGAAATTAACTCCCCCATTTGCGGGCAAATTACCTCTATCATTTTCACTTCGCAGAGCGTCAACTACCCCATCGCCTAATCCTATATTAATAATAAAGCAAATTTTATCCGAATTTTGAGCAATGTAACCAAACTCTCTACGAGTATAAACCGTTGCTTGCACATAAGTATCCAAAACAGATTTTACTCGTGCTAGACACTCCTGATTATCGAACGGAACAAAGATAACGCTTTTATCCATCATTAACTCCGTCAACTGTTGTTCCAAAAAATCGGTAGTAATCAATTTGATATTATCCATTTGATAACCCAAAATAGCAAAAAAGCCTACAACAGGAGTTATAGGCATCTTTACATTATTCAAATCATCACAAATTACGATAAATGATGTTTTCACTCTTTTGCTTGTTCCTTTTCACTTGTGTCTTTTGCAGTTTCCACTGACTCTTCCGCTGTTTTTTCTACAAAAATGTGCTTGTTTTTTACGCAATATTCAACACCCGAGTAAATTGTAACCACTGTCGCAACACCCATAACAGAATATGCCATAATTGCCAACACCTGATTGATAACATCACAAGCAGCGATTCCCGTTCCGACAAATAACCCTTGCGAAATAAACATAAACATAGGAATATAAATATCAGTCAAAAACGCCTTTAACTTGCCACTCTTTGCAGCAGCCAAGACCTGCCCCTTACTAGCGGCAACTTGTCTAACACCATTGATAAGTGAATCTCTAACAAAAAGAATTGACAAAGCAATAATTCCCCAAGGAGAAGCAACCGTACCGTCCGCTATTATTAGGAAAAACGCACAAGTATAGAGCATTTTGTCAGCGAGCGGGTCTAAAAGTTTCCCCAAATCGGTAACTTCGCCCCTCTTTCTCGCAATTTTCCCATCGAACAGGTCAGTTAGTGCAGCAACAATAAACAGAGCAACCGCAATGACCTTACCATAAGGGATAAATGTTGCTAGATAAAAGAACATCATAACAGGGACTAAAAATATCCTCAAAAAAGACAATTTGTTTGGTAAATTCATAATATCCTCATTTTTTGCTAATCATCTGTCAGAAAACCTCCGTCAGAGAAAAGCTCATTATATTTATTTTCATCAATCAAGACTTTACGCTTGTTTGTACCATCGGCAGGCGAAATAAAGCCATTCGTTTCCATTTGGTCTACGATTCTCGCAGCACGAGCATAACCAACTGCATAACGGCGTTGAATTGCACTAATTGACGCATTTCCTGATTTAATAAAGTCGAAGAGCGCCTTTGGCAAAATTGGATCATATTCTACCCCATCGCCGCCGTCATCTCCGCCAGCACTAGCACCGCCACCGCTACCACTGCCCTTACCGTTCATAATCTGATCAACAATAGTATCATCATACTCAACATCGTTATTCTTGATAATGAAGTCAACAATATTATTGATTTCTTGGTTATTTAGATATGGACATTGGATACGAACAGGTTCAGACATATCTTGCGGGAAGTACAGCATATCACCTTTACCCAAAAGTTTCTCCGCACCACCTTGATTAATAATGGTCATAGAGTCCTGATAGCTGTTGAGCGAGAACGCAATACGAGATGGCAAGTTCGTCTTGATCGTACCAGTGATGACATCAACCGATGGACGCTGGGTGGCAATCACGAGGTGAATACCAGCGGCACGAGCAAGTTGAGCTATACGCATAATCTTGTCCTCCAAGTCCTTTTTGCCGAACATCATTAGGTCTGCCAACTCATCAACAATAATCACAATTCTAGGAATCTTTGGTTCTCTTCCCTTGTACACAGCCTCTAATGAGTTGTATTCCTCAAAATTACGCACTTTGAGACGCTGGAAAGTACTAAATCGCCTATCCATTTCGCCAATTGCCCAATCGAACGCACTGAGCGCTTGTTTTGGCTGACAAATAGCCTCTGGCGTATACAAATGTGGCAACCCGTTGAAGTTTGAAAATTCTACTCGTTTTGGGTCAATCAAAATAAGTTTGAGGTCGTCTGGCCCCATTTTATATAGCAAGCTGATAATAATGATATTTAAGCACACACTCTTACCAGAACCAGTCGAACCAGCAACCAATAAGTGCGGCATTGACGCCAAATTACAAATTTTGATAGAACCTGAAATATCCTTTCCCAAAGCAAAAGGCAACGCCGATTTTGTATTGTGGAACTCTGGCGAATCCAGCACATCTTTCAGTCCGATAGTTGCTATCTTTTTGTTAGGAATTTCGATACCTACGAGGTTTTTACCCGGAATCGGAGCTTCAATACGGACACCACCTATTGAACGCATCATCATCGCAATATCGTCAGCGTGCTGCTTAATTTTGTTTACAGAAATACCAGCAGGCATCTTGATTTCGTACCTTGTTACCGCAGGCCCCTGAACAATACTTTCTACCACAGCAGAGATTTTGAAGCTTTCTAGCGTTTCCTCCAATATTCGAGCATTCTGCTTGAATTCCATCTCGTTGCCGTCCATTTTGCTCGATTGGGTCGTAAGGAAAGTCATCGGAGGACGCACATACGGACTAGGTCTCTTGTAAACTGTTGTAGGGCTAGTAGTCGGCTTCGTCTGAGGCATTTCCAACTGCTCTAATTTCTCTTGATGAGCCTTAGGCTTCAAATCTTGTGCAAAATCATTCCTAAATCCACCGCTTGGTTTGACATCATCAAAAAGTTTATCAATATCGCCAAAAGATTTTATACCAGAATTGTTCATTGACGACATAGACATAGGCTTTAGTTCTTCTAGTTTTAGGTCTGCACAAAAATCACCTTGTTTGGTAGCATCCTTTTGTATTGGAGCAGGCTTTGTCTCAGCAAACGAAAAACTTTCCTTTGGTTGGAAGAAATCATCATCAAAACTCTTGTTTTGAGAGAAATTGTTGCCTTGCCCGAAACTATTTTGCGACTTTGTAGAACTCCCCCCCGCAGTATTTTTACTGAAATTTGCAAATGAATTTTCTTTTGCATTCGAGATATATTGCGATATTGTCATTGGCTCTTGACTTTCCGCCTTTGGCTCATCTTTCTTTGTCATAGTTTCATAATCATCGCCAAAGATTTTACGAGCAAATCTATCAGCAAAATCATCAGCATTACTCACATTTTGCTGCTTTTGCTTTGCGTCCAACGTGATATTTATCGCCTCGCTACTACGCTGATTTGCGGCAGATTTACCTAGAATACTCGCCTTTGCAACCTCAGTATAATTTTGAGAGGCAGCATTCCTCACAGGATAAGAAATTGAACGTTGATTAATTTTCTTGTAATCTTTGCGTTTTAGGCTGTAATCAATCATACAAGCAATACAAATAATCGCAAAAATTCCAAACACAATTAATGTCCCAGCGAGATTAACTAGCGCACTAATACCATAGGCAAATATTCCCGATAACGCACCACCCGGAGTGGTCTTTGCGTTGTATACCTCGGACAAATATTGCCCGAAACTATTTGGAGTCAAATCAGTCAACACCGTTTGCAACACGCAAACAATGATAAAATATAGACCAATTAACGAGAATACATAGTTTTTTGCTATGCACAATTTCTTACCACTAATCAGCACTATCCCCATACACGTAGTCATAACTAATACGGGATAGAGAGCCAAGCCAAAAACACCCAACAAAGCAGAGCGAATGAACGGCAACCAATTAGTAATGATACAGAACAACAAAACCATCGAAAGCACGAGCAGCGTAATCCCCCACTTTGTCGAGGTGGACATAGTTTTTTTGTCGCTCACATTTCTACTTGTGTATTTCTGCAAAACATACCTCCAAAATCTCTTGCAAATCTCTTATATTCTATATTATCATTTTTCCCCGCAAAACACAAACAAAACAATATATTTTTTGAATTATGAATATAGAAATTTTTGTCAAACTCCAAAGATAGAGAGTACATCTACCACTTCTGTTTTGCTTACAACGCTAGCGGTAAGGTAATCTGCGTCAAAATATTTATTGAATGCAGCATTCATTTCTTCCAGTGCTACAGCGTCAATCTGTGCTAATTCGTAATTTACGTCAAAATCAGAATCATTGTAAATTAACACTTCACCATTTCTCGAAGCACGCGCCGAAATCGTTTGTTGAGAGAGAACTAGCGAACTTTTGCAGATGTTTTTGAAGGTTTTTAACTCATCGTTGGTAAAGCCGTTTTCTCTAATATCTTGTATTGTTTCCTTGATTAATTCAACCACCTGTTTGGCATTTTGCTCACTACTGATAAAATTAATACTATTCACGCCACAATCTCCAAATAGGCAAGGCGCAGTACCAATCACGTAGACCAAACCGTACTCTTCACGCAATTTGACAAACAACCTAGAAGTACTCGTAGAACCCAAGCACAACCTTGCTAGATTAAAAGCATACTTGTCTGGGCTAGACTTGTTTATCCCCCTAAAATTTAGATAACAATAGACTTGGTCAGTATTTTTGCTCTCAAATTTGTACCTAGTCTTTATATCAATCGGCAAACAATCTTTCCTAAAAGAAATCGGTTTTTGAGTCTTGAATTTAGGTAAAATTAGATACTCTTGAACCAATTTGTCCACTGTCCCAAAATCAATATTACCGCAGACTGACACCACAATTCTATTTGGCGTGTACCACTTGTCACGGAAAGCAAGTAAATCCTCTGTTTGTAAACGAGAAACTGACTTAACAGTGCCACCCAGCACATAGTCGTACCCCGTCCCCTGCAAGCCTACAATTATCGAATTTGTACCAGCAACACTCTCAAAATCATTTTCGTACATTTCTAGTTCACTGCAAACAACTGTCTTTTCTTTTGCTAATTCTTTTGCGTCAAAAACGGAATTGTACAGACAATCACTCATAACATCAAAAATAGTACTCAAATGCTCTGTCAAGCCCTGCGCATGAAAACATGTCCTATCAAAATCGGTAAATGCATTTATCATAACGCCTAATTTATCAAAAGTCGAGTTGATTTGATGAGCGGTTCTAGTTTTAGTTCCCTTAAAAAACATATGCTCCAACAAATGCGCAATTCCACGATTGCTATCGTCCTCGTCTCTACCTCCGACCAGACAATATATTTTGACAACTGCCGCCGCAATAGTATCATTTTCTTCGTGTATTAGTCTTAAACCACAATCATAAGTCTTTGTATTCATAAAATTCTCCATATATTCCCTAAATTTAGTAGTTTAAGTGTAGCACTTTTTTGTGTTTTTTACAATCAAATGGCTATATTTTGCGAAACTGGTACGACCTTAAAATTGTTTTCTTTGCAAAATTTGAGGATTTGAGGCAACGCTTCCATCGTGTTTAGCGTAGGGTGCATCAGTATCAAATCGCCATTTGACATATTTTTGACCGCACGATTATAAATTGTTTGAGTATTTTTATCCCGCCAATCAATCGTATCTCTTGACCACATAATTGTCTGATACCCGTGAATTTTTGCAGCCGAAACCGTATGTTCATTGAATGAGCCAGACGGCGGTGCAAATAACTTCATCGGCTTCCCCGTATATTCCAGCACCAACTTGTGAGTATTCATAATTTCCTGCTGATTTTGCTCAAAATTCAGTTTACCTTGGTCTTTGTGAAAATACCCGTGATTTCCGATTTCGTGTCCACGCTCCACAATTTTCATAAAGAGTTCAGGGAAACGACTCACCCAACTCCCACCTACAAAAAATGTTGTCTTGACCTCAAATTCGTCCAAAGTAGTTAGCATACTTTCCAAATACTCATTCCCCCAGTACACATTAATCATCAGCGTTACCTCTGCTTTTTCTGTACTCCCTCTATAATATACGCCCTCCGAACTAGGGACAAATACGCTCTTGATATTGTTATCAAATGCCAACACTGCAATTGTTGCGAGCATTACCACAATCACACAGTTTATGCCCATCGAAACCAAAAATTTTTTGCCTATCTTCATAATAACCTCTAAACCAATATATTATTTCGTCAACCTTTTTATGCTAACATTCACTTGACAAAATCAACAGTTTAGGTTATTATTTTACAAAATCTTTTTGAACTTAGGAGAAATTATGCAGAACGGGAATATGTTGTTTTTGATTGCGGGTAGTACTGGTGCAGGCAAAACAACTATAATTAAAAAGGCTATTGAGATTTTTGGCAAACAAAATCTAAATACATTCCCTACTTGCACGGCTAGACCACCTCGTGAGGGTGAGCAAAATGGTCGTGATTACATATTTTTTGATAAAGACGGTTTCCGTGCTGCTATTAGACGACACGAGGTCATTGAGGCAAAAAAAGTTTATAATAACTTTTATGGTACTCATCTCCCTGTGATTTTGGACAAAATGCAGCAAACCAAAGTTTTGATAAAGGATTTTGATGTGGAGGGCTACCAAAATGTTATGAGGCGTATTGATTACGGGTTGAGTTTGCGTTGTGAGCCAGTCTTGCCTATGGTTTCCGTTCTGATAGACGCTCCTGACGAAATTTTGCTATCTAGGATTTGTGGCAGAAACGACAACACAAATGTCGCAGAAAGACAGACCTACCTTTCTCACGAGAGAGAGTGCAAGAACCGCAATGTCTATTCCTATCGCATAGACAATTCACACAACACCCCTACTCCTTGTCTAAACACTTTGTGTGATATAATTAATCAAGAATACGCTCGCCATTACGGCACTCCTTTGCGAGAACTACCAGAAAATGGAATTTCTATGAATGCAGAGGTTGCTGCCGCCGAAGAGCAAGCAAAAATATAAAGCCCCATTTTATGGGACTTTTTTATTAATCTTTATTTATAATAGAATTTCTCAATTGACCGCAAGCACCACCAATATCATCACCAATAGTACGCCTAACCGTAACAGAAACACCCAACTTTATCAGAATATTAGCAAATTGCTCTGCTTTTTTGTGCGTAACCGTTTTCAATTCTCTTTCTTTAACTTCATTTAGTGGAATTAAATTTACATGGCTCGGGAAGCCTTTTACTAGCCCCGCCAGTTCGCGGGCACACTCGGGCGTGTTGTTGACCCCGTCTGTCAGAGCATACTCAAAAATTACTCGCCTACCAGTGATTTCAAAATACTCTTTTGCTGCAGCGATTATCTCGGCAACCGAGTAGCGGTTAGCAATTGGCATAATTTTTCTGCGGATTTCATCATTCGGTGCGTGTAGTGAAATTGTCAAAACTACCTGTAAATTTTCGTGAGCAAGCCTAACTATATTAGGCACAATTCCGCAAGTAGATAGCGAAATATTCCTTTCCGACATATTCAAGCCATCTGGCGAATTGATGAGGCGAATGAATTTGACAACATTATCATAGTTATCTAGCGGCTCGCCACTCCCCATTAGTACAACATTGGTTATCGCCCTTTCTCTATCTTTCTTGCCACCCAAATACGCATTAACGAGCAAAACTTGACTCAAAATTTCGCCGCAAGTCAAATTCCTAACCAACCCATTGAGAGTAGAAGCACAGAACTTGCACCCCATACGACACCCAACCTGTGTCGAAACGCACAAAGTATTCCCGTATTTGTAGCTCATTAGCACACCTTCGATAATGTTACCATCACACAATTCATAGGCAAATTTTTTTGTGCCGTCCTTTCCCTCCAAAACAGTATGAATTTTGAGAGGAAAATCATAAAATCTCCCCAATAATTTCTGCTTTAACTCATTAGAGATATTACTGTACTCGCTGATTTTTTTGCCCAAAACAATATTATCCATAATTTGGCGTGCTCTAAAAGGTTTTTCTCCAAAATCCTTAATTAATGCTTGTAGTTCTTCTAAACTGTAATCTTGTAAAACTTCCATTTTTTACCTCAAAATATTTTGTAAACAAAAAAGCGGCAACGATGCCACTTCTTTATTAACGCAAGCCAAGTTCGGCATTGAGTTTCCTGTAACTTTCTAGGTCAGTACGCTCCAAGTACTTTCTCAAACCTTGACGCTTACCTACCAACTTCAACAAACCACGACGAGTGTGGTTGTCCTTTGGGTGAGCCTGCAAGTGAGCAGTCAAATGGTTAATTCTCTCTGTAAGGAGAGCGATTTGAACCTCTGTAGAACCAGTATCCTTCTCATTCTGACCGTACTTAGCGATGATTTCTTGTTTAGTCATCATAATTTATGTTCCTCCGTAAATAAATTCGCCTAAAACAACGCAAGACGCGGAGTAAATCCGTCAAGCCTAGTAATAGGTATGCTTGCATTATAGCATAAAGCCCGCCGTTTGTAAAGACTTTATGCAAAAAACTCTAATTTTTTGTCGATAATTTTGTCTACATTCTTGGTATATTCTTTCAAATCGGTCGAATTTTGATAATTCTTCCTAATATTCGGCAGGTTTTTGACAATCATACTTTCAGCACATACTCCGCAGCCAATGACAGTAGAAATGCCATACATCCTATCTTCCAAAAACTTGCTCTTCATCCCCGACAGGCAATATCCGACATTTTCAAAACAGCCTCCCTCCACCTCAGAGCAGTACAGGAAATATGGAGTAAATTTCTGTTCCGTCATATAGTCATTTACAGTTTCTTGTATTTTGCGTTGGGCGGCAACCTTTGCTTGCTCCAACATAGGTGCATTTTGAATTTTAGGACAATACCTAGCGAACAAGTCTATACAGTCCGCCCCAAATTCCATAGACAATTTGAGGTTACGCATTAACTGCAAATCCCTCTCCTTACCCATTCCCACAACCAAACGTATATTTAGGTCAAAGTTATACGCTTTCAACAACTCCAAATTCGACCTAATTTCTCGCAACTCAAAATGCTTGTTTATACTACGCAAGGTAACCATATTGAATGTAAGAGCATTCAGGATAAAGCGCACATTATTAAATTTTTTGAGAATATCCAATTTTTCACGAGTAATATGTTTCGCATCACTCACTTCGACACAAATTTCGCATAAAGGATAGGCAACCAGTGCAAAAATTTCCTCAATCTCATTCGGGGCGAAAGCCAGAACATTACCAGTAAAACATACGGCTTTAACAAAATAACCCTTTTTACGAATCATATCACGAGTCGCCTGAATTTCACTAACTAGTGCGTCATAATATTGAGCATAACATTTATGCGTTCTCTTGTACGTAACTCGATTACAATTAGAACATTGATTATCACAAATCGGCACGCAAATTTCCAGCAAAACTTCACTATCATTCCGCACAATTCCCGACTCTTGTTGATAAGCACTGACTAGCAAATTCGCCTTGCGAAAATCCATATGTTTCTCAACAAATAGGTAATCTCTCAAATCTTCGCAAGGAACACCGCCCTCAACGAGTTTAGCTACAATTTGAGTAGGATACTTGACTCTAAATTCTTCTGTCCACGGCAATTTTGTGAAATCTTTTGGTTTAACTTTGACTTTTGGGATTCTTAATTTTGGCATAATTCCTCTTTAATATGTTTTCAAAATCAGTTCCAATTTGTTATAAAAATTAGAATTTGTGAGGGTTGTTGATGGCTTATTTGTCATTCTGATAAAGTAGTTACCCAGTTCATCATTAATTTGCAAAAGCCCCAACTGCTCAAAGGTCAACAAACACGCAACAAATTGAACATAATTAATATCTTTCTGCATTTTTTTTAATTTATTATAATAGTTATAATCATCAAAACCTACAAGACTAGATTTACTCGCCTTTTTGATAATGTTAAAATAATCACCAAAAACTTTGCGGCTCAAATCAATAAACTTGAACGGAGAGTACACAAAAGGCGTTGAACTAGGCAAATAGATTTTTGCATTTGTGCAAGAATTGAGATACACAAGGTACGCTTCATCAAGGACGCTGTCGAGCAAAATTATCCTAGAAAAATTATGATAATCATTCTTGATAGCTGGGCATAAACAAATGGTATTGTACCCACAATTATTGGTCAAGTTTAGATACTCGTAACATACAATATTATATTTCGCAGCATAGTGGTCGCAAAAATCCTTATAACTTTTGAGAGTATTCGCAATCACCAAAGTACCATAAAGTTTACCTTGTGATTCATCTAACAACGCACTCAAATTATGCTTGCTATAGGTAGTGTAATGAGATAGGACACCATCAGCACGCAACGCCAACTGCTTGATGTATTCCCCACCGACTCTCTCCTCACCTACATTCGGCGCAGAGCAAATCTGCAAATGCTTGATAATACCCTTGCAACTATCTACCCCTCTAAAAGTGTCAACCCAAAGTTCGACAATACACTCCTTGGTACTGCTCTGACTCAACAAGTTAAAATACTGCCCACTATTAAAAGCTAGTAAATTCACAGTCGGAGTCTGCACAGTCAAGTGGCTCGAATTACTTTTCATCGGAGTAACATTTGCTTTTTCAAACCTAATCTTGAAATTCGGCACTGTGTTTTGGCAACCATACGGCTCCAAAACAGACAGTTTCCTGAGCCTCTCGATAGAAATTTCATTAACCTCCATATCAAGGTCATACTCACAAAAAGGCTCAAAATACCCATCGCCATACTCTGTCGCAATAATACTCTCAACTTTTGATTTGAACTCTGCGACCTTGTCCTGATGAACGGTCATACCAGCCGCCATTACATGACCACCGAAACTGGTAAGTATGTCCTGCATTTGCGACAAAACGCTATGTACATTAATGCCCTCAATACTGCGACACGACCCCTTATAAAATTCGCCCTCTTTCCCGAGTAAAAATGTAGGCCTCTTGTACTCGTCAGTTATGCGAGCCGCAACAATTCCAAGTATTCCAATGCTCCACTTATCGCTATATAAAACGATTGCTTTCTTATCCGCCAAATTCATCTTTTTGAGTTGGTTTATACAGTCAACATATACGATATTGCATAAATCTTGCCTCTCCAAATTATATTGCAAGAGTTGAGCAACCAAATTTTTTATCTTGTTGCGGTCTTTTTCGATATACAATTTCAAACTGTGATTTGCGTCCCCCATTCGCCCCGAAGCATTAAGTTTGGGTGCAAGTTTGAAACTAATATCTTGACTGGTAATTTTGTTCCCCAATTTTAACTCTTTGCAAAGTGCTACAATACCGTCAGGGAACGCTTTGAGAGGAGCATCTAGCCCGTATTTTACAATTACTCTATTTTCATCGACAAGCGGAACAATATCAGAGACTGTCGCAATAGCACAAACAGGCAAATATTTTTTCATCGTGTCCTTGTTCGACAGTGCCTCAACCAGTTTGAGAGCCACACCAGCGCCGCATAATTCTCTGAAAGGATAACGTTGATTAGGAATTTTGGCATCTATAACCAAGCAATCAGGCAAAACCTCAGGACAATCATGGTGGTCAGTTACAATCACATCAATCCCTTTTGACTTGATATACTCAATTTCCTCATACCCGCTAATTCCACAATCCACAGTTATGATAAGACTAGGCTCAAATTCATTAATAACATAATTTACTGCATCACGAGTAAGTCCGTATCCGTCAGAATACCTATTCGGCAAAAAGGTATTTGCGTTACTCCCGACAGAACGAAAATAGTCTAATAGAATATAACTACTCGTAATTCCGTCTACATCATAGTCGCCAAAAATCAAAATACTCTCATTGTCGTTGAGTGCCTTGCGAATCCTTGCGACAACTTTATCCATATCATTAAATAAATATGGGTCGTGCATATCCTCTAATCTAGGATTGAGAAACTTGGCAATCTCGACATCATCACAGAACCCTCTTTGCAGTATAATTTCTGCAACATCATTAGACACCCCAAACTTTTTTGAAATGCTCAAAACCTGATTTTGGTCATATTGAACTTTGTTAGTTTTCTTAAATTTCATTATTTAACTCTTATCCTTTACAAAAAGCCTCCCGATAAAATTGGGAAGGCTTTTATTTATTCTTCAACAGCAGTCGCAGTAGCATCTACCATTTCTTCTTTTTGAGCGGCTTTTTCAGCCTTTGCTTTTGCTCTCTCTCTAATTCCATGCTTAGAGTTCTTTGACATCATCAACGCCCACAATGGTGCAGAGATGAAGATTGAAGCATAAGTACCCGCAATCAAACCAATCAAAATTGGAATTACAAATTCTGACATTTGCTGTACACCAATCAGAGCCAACATAAAGATTGCCAAAATTGTGGTAATAGATGTGTTGAGCGTCCTGTTGAGAGTTTGCCTGATTGACAAGTCAGCAATTTGCCTATTTGACAAGTTGTCGAGACTAGGTTTACCCAAATTCTCTCTTACACGATCAAATACAATAATAGTGTTGTTGATTGAGTAACCCAAAATTGTAATTACAGCTGCAACAAACGAGCTGTTGATTTCGATACGAAAAATCAATACGAATGCACACATAATAAGCACATCGTGGAACAATGTTATTAGTGCAGCAACACCACTCAGAAATTCAAATCGAATAGCGATATAAATCAGGATAAATATGAGAGCAATAAACACAGCAAGCAATGCATTAGTTAATAACTCAGCACTTGCAGAAGCGCTCTTTGTTTCCGCATTGGTTACTGTATAGTCAGGTAACGCCTCACCTAATGCCGTAACAATAGCAGAGTTTATTTCGGACATATCCTCAACGCCCGCTTTGTTTTGATATTGTATTGATACTGATTGTTGTCCAGACTCACCTACAATTTGTGCTTGGGAAAGGCTCAGCCCCTGTTCACCCAAAATGCGTCTAGAAGTGTCTACAATAGTGTTGTATTCCTCTGTGGAAATTTCAGTTGATGACTTGATATTGAGAACATTACCACCAGTAAAGTCCATGCCGAGATTAAATCCACAAGCAAGCAATATTATTGCACCTACCAAAATAATGGTAGCACTAAAAATTACAAAATACTTTGTCCAACGACTAGGAGTAAAATTACGCTTCATTTCGTCAAAATTTCGTTTACGCAAGTTCAATTACATCTTCCTCCCTTTTCAAGTTGTATGGTTTGGCTTTGTTGGAGTTCAATGGATAATAGGTTGACAACAAACCTCTCGTTACAACCAACGCTGTAAACATACTTAATACAGTACCGATGAGCAAAGTTACCGCAAAACCACGGATAGAACCTGTACCCAACAAAATCAAAATCAATGAAACTACAATAGTAGTGATATTTGAGTCAAGAATAGCAGTCAAAGATTTCTTGAAACCGCTGCGAATTGCCTGATTAATCCTCTTACCAGTTGAATACTCCTCCTTGATACGCTCAAAGATGATAATATTACCGTCAATAGCCATACCAATAGATAGAATAATACCAGCGATACCAGCCAAAGTAAGCTGTACAAATGGCAGCGCCTGCAAGAAGAATAGCATAAGGATAATGTAGAAGCAAAGAGCGATACTCGCCATAACTCCCATCATTCTATAACGCCAAATCATAAATGCAAAAATCAACAAAATCGCAATTCCACCAGCAATAAGACCGTACTTTATTGCGTTCACGCCCAAGGTAGCGCTAACAACCGTGTTTTCTAGTAGCGTGAGCTCTAGCGAGAAAGTACCACTCAAAATCTGAGTAGCAAACTCCTCTGCCTCTTGGAAAGTGCTCATACTACCCGAAATAAAAGTTTTACCACCTGCGATAGCCTCATTTACAGTAGGTGCAGAGAACAATTCACCATTACGGTAAATATAAATCTTGTCCCCAGTTTGTTGTTGAGTTAATTTGTAGAAAGCTTGAGCACCCTCTGCATCAAACTCAATACTAACACCATACTTAAACGAGCCGCTAGATGTCTGTTGTTGCGAAGCATACGCCTTGACAATGTTTTCACCAGTCAAAACTGCCTCGTTAACATGACCGTCAGAATCCTCCTCCGCCTTGAATTCCAGCGATGCAGGTTGTCCAATTAGGTCAAATACTGTCTCTGGGTCAGATACATCAGGAACCTCAACTCTGATACGGTTGCCCTGTTGAACAGTAATAACAGCCTCGGTATATTCAGCGGTAATCATCTGAGTGATACGCGTCTTGGTTGCCAATAATTTTTGGTCAAAATCGCTGTCATCTCCGTCTTTTGCTTTTGCCTCATAGACAGCCATTACGCCGCCCTTGAGGTCAAGTCCCAGCTTGATAGAATTAGCGAAACCATTATAAGTATAGTGAGTAAAAGGTATGTCAAAACTAGCAAAAGCCAATACAAAACCTAAAACCAAAAAAATGCCAATAAAAATAAATCTTTTAATTGCTGTAGGCTTATTCATTCTTGAAACTCCTTGTAGATACTTGCTATTATAATATAAAACTGAGGTTAAGTCAATCAAATTTAGGTTTTTTATCAAATAAATTATAGACAAAATAAAAATTTTTATAATTTAGTGATACCGAGAATTTCAAAAGCATATAATTACAAAAACGGCGGGAGGAAAAATGGCAAAATCAAAGGAAATTTCAGTCAATACAGAATCAAATAGTTTTTTAGGAGTGCTAAAAGGGACATTTTGGGCAATTTCTGTTTCTCTAATATGCGTATTAATATTTGCATTTGTTATCAAATTCACATCAATTAGTGAGAGTTGGATTACCCCTATTAATCAAGGGATAAAAATCGTGAGCATTCTATTTGGCGCATACATTATGAGTAAAAAAATCCATTCTAACGGCTGGTTGTGGGGAATAATCTTAGGCTCGGCATATACTCTACTCACATTTTTGTTATTCTCAATACTAAACGGTAAATTTAACTTTAATATCAGTTTGCTAAACGACCTGATATTTGGAAGTATTATCGGATTAATTTCTGGTATTATAACTTTCGCTACAAGAAAGTAAAAAGTACTCTAAATCGAGTACTTTTATTTATTCCAAATCTTCTTGTTCAGATTTTTTAGAAGCTTTTTTCTTTTGCTCATCGTTGTCCTCAACCTCGGTCTTCTCTACCTCATCAGCAGTTGCGACCTCAGCAGGCTCACTATCATCTTGTGATTTAGCCTCAGACTCAATAGCGTTATCATCTTTTGGCTCAATAATCTCGCCGTTGGCATCACGCACAACGTCTTGCTTCTTGTCCATGCAATAGATAACACTAGTATCAACGGTTACATAACTAACATGCTTGTCATCACCAGTTTCCAAAGTAACAACTTTGCCATCTGTGGTTTCACGGATTGACACGATAGTTCCATAAATACCGCTGTAAGTCTTGACCTTATCACCAGGTTTGAGGGCGTCAATCATAGCAATAGCCTCTTGATTATACTTTTTGCGCTTGATATAACTGAAAATGTACATAACAACCAAAACGACCAAAAGCACAATTAGGATAATCCAAGTAGAAGCACCACCATTACCACCTTGTGTCTGCAATAAAGTACTCAGCATACAATCTCCTTTATAGAATATAGTCCTATATTACCATATTTCTCACAAAAAAGCAATTAATTTTGAGTATTTTCATCAACAAAAGTATCTTTTGCGAAGTCTTGTAACTCTTTTTCACGCTTTTCTGGCAAAATTCTACCAAAATGTTCATAAGCGAGCGGCATAGCCACCCTACCCTTGCTAGTCCTTGCCACAAAGCCCATTTGAATAAGATAAGGTTCACAAGCCTCCTCAATCGTAGTAGCTTCCTCGCCAGTAGCCGCCGCCAAAGTATCTAGTCCCACTGGTCCACCGTCAAATTTATCAATAATTGTTGTCAACAACCTCTTGTCAACAGCGTCTAGTCCCAACTCGTCAACTTCCAAAAGTTTGAGGGCTTTTGCAGCGATTTCTATATCAATTTTTCCAGACCCCATAACATCGGCGTAATCTCGAATACGCTTCAAAAACCTATTCGCAATTCTAGGCGTACCACGAGAAGATTTGGCAATCAATAGAGCAGCATCAGGGGTAATGCTTATATTGAGAATCTTGGCAGAACGCAACAATATTTCGCTCAACTCATTTGGCTCATATAACTCCAAACGCCCCAAAACTCCAAATCTATCACGCAAAGGCCCAGTCAGCATTCCCGCCCTAGTAGTCGCACCAATAAGAGTAAAAGGTTGAATTTTTAACCTAATACTCTTTGCTGCAGGCCCCTTACCAACCACAAAGTCGAGAGCATAATCCTCCATTGCGGGGTACAGAACCTCCTCTACCGCTCTACTGAGTCTGTGGATTTCATCAATAAAAAGCACGTCATTTTTACCCAAATTTGTCAAAATCGCAGCCAAATCCGCAGCGTGTTCAATAGCAGGTCCACTCGTTACCTTGATTTGAGCGCCCAATTCGTTAGCAATAATATGCGAAAGTGTGGTTTTGCCCAACCCCGGAGGACCAAACAATAGCACGTGGTCTAGCGCCTCACCTCTCGCTTTTGCCGCCTGAATATAAATAGATAGATTATCCTTAAACTTCTTTTGCCCAACATACTCATTCAATGCAGTTGGACGCAAATTATTCTCAATTACCTCATCTATTTCGGACTTGGTACTAGCGATAAATCTTTCATCATCTTCAAACATATATTATTTCCCCAATTCTCTAAACGCTTTTGCAAGCAAAGACTCCATATCGTCAGTTGTTTCGTAAACTTTATTTAATATGTCCTGCGCATGCACACGAGGAACACCCCAATCAATCAAAACATTGAGTGTCGCCGCATACGCCTCACTCTCGTTTGCCTGCATTTCTGTCAACGAAACATCAGCAAGGTGCGACAATGCGTCCATCTTCTCTTTGAGTTCTAGCAAAATACGCTCTCTAATTTTAGTCCCGACACCCTTGATATTTTTTAGCACCGCACCATTCTGTGTAGCAATAGCGAAACTCAAATCTTCTGCCGAAACGCCACTCAAAATATTGATAGCCATCTTAGGACCTACGCCATTTACAAGGAGCAATTTGCCGAAAACCTCTTTCTCAAATTTATCATAAAAGCCATACAAGCTCATCTCGTCCTCACGCACATTTAGATATGTCTGTATGGTAACCATCTCCCCGATTGCACCAATTCTATCTAGGCAGAATTTGCTCACATTCAGTTCAAACCCGACACCATTACAATCAATATACAACATATTCATCGCCTTATCAGCAATTACACCTTTTATAAAACTAATCATTTTGCATTCCTCGCTCTCATTATTTGATTTGTCTGTGAATGGCACAGCGCAATCGCCACCGCATCGGCAGCGTCATCAGGCCTCGGCACTTTCTGTAAGTGCAGCAAAGTCTTGACCATAAATTGCATCTGCGACTTGTCCGCTCTACCCGTACCAGTCAACGCTAACTTTATATCTTGCGGAGTATACTCGTAAATTGGCAACTTATGTTGCTGAAACGCCAACAGAATAATGCCTCTCGCCTCCGCAACCTTGATACCAGTCGTAATATTATTATTAAAATACAACTCTTCTATTGCGACCTCATCGGGAGAAAAAGTCTCAATAATCTTGTTCATACTGTGATAAATTACCTCCAAACGCTCGTTAAACTGCATTTCCTTTGGAGTGGTAATCACACCGTAATCTATAACTTGCAAACCCGAATTACTCTTATCAATTACCCCGAATCCAATAATCCCAAAACCAGGGTCAATACCTAAAATACGCAAAGCAGCCTCCTTGTTTTCTCTATAATAGCACAAAAATCGCATTTTGTAAAACGAATTTAGAACATTTGCAACAATTTTTGAAAAATTTTTATTTTTTTGTAAAGAAATGCTTGACTTTTGTAAACCACAACTGTATATATTATATATACACAGTTAAAGGAGTACAAAAAATGCTGAAGGTTACTAACCTAAACAAGACCTACCCCAGCTTCAAACTAAAAGACGTTTCCTTTGAAATTCCTGTTGGCTACATCACGGGATTCTTGGGAATGAATGGCGCAGGTAAAACCACTACAATAAAATCAATTCTAAATATCATCCACCCAGATAGCGGCAAAGTCGAATTTGACGGACTGGATATGGAACATAACGAATTGGAAATCAAGCAAAATATCGGCTTTATGTTGGGAGCGTTTGACTACTTCCCCAAAAACGTCATATCCGATATAACCAAAATTTACAGTAGTTTTTATCCAAATTGGAATCAAGGCGAATACGATAAATTAATCAAGAAATTCAAAATTGACGAAAAAAAGAAAATTAACGAACTGTCTGCTGGTATGAAGGTAAAATACGGACTGGCGCTCGCACTATCACACCACGCAAAAATTCTGCTGCTAGACGAGCCAACTAGCGGACTGGACCCGATTGCCCGAGATGAACTCCTAGATATTTTCCGTGAAATTATCCAAGACGGAGAAACAGGCATACTATTCTCCACTCACATAACATCCGACCTCGATAAATGCGCTGATTATGTTCTTATGCTAAAAAATGGCGAGGTTATTGCGAACGCAACCAAGGACGAACTCATCGACAATCACGCCCTAATTTCGGGCAAAATGGAGGATTTGACTCCCGACCTAGAAAATAGAGCAATCAATATCAAGAAAAATCGTTTTGGTTTCACAGGTTTGATTAACAGAGAAAAACTATCCCCTAGCGATAGAGTAGAAATCGAAAAACCAAACCTCGAAGATATAATGGTATACTACAATTTGGAGGCAGAAAATGACTAATCTAAAAACCTTGTTTAGAAAAGAATGGCTAATGACACTCAAACCCGCCGTTTATATGTATTTTTATTGGCTTTTGGCGCTTACATTACTCGCCCCTAATTACCCATATTGTGTGGCGTTTGGATATTGCCTAATGGGTATCCCGAATTTGTTTACAATTTTTAAGGCAAACAAAGATTTGGAATTTAACGCAATGCTACCTATTTCCAGAGAAGAAATAGTCAAATCAAAATTTATGTCAGTAATTTTTATCCAAGTCGTACAAATTTTGATTGCAATACCATTTGCTCTCCTGTCGTGCTTTTTGATAAATCCCGCAGGAAACGGTGTTGGACTAGATGCAAACTTTACCCTATTTGCTAGCGTTTTTATTGAGTTTAGCGTATTTAATATAATATTTTTGCCAGGCTTCTTTTCGACAGGATATAAGGTTGCTACTCCCACATTTTGGGCGTTTGTCGGATACCTACTTACCCTAGGTTTGATTGAGGGCTTGATTGCGGGTATTCCTACACTCAACCTAATTTTTGACGGCTACACATATATCGGCGCTCAATTAGGATTGTTGGCGATAGGAATCATACTTTACTGCCTAACACTGTTTTTTGCATACAGAATGAGTGTAAAGAAATTTTTGAGAGTAAATCTATAAATGAACATTGTTGTTCTCAAAACTTCTACTACCCCACTTTACAAGCAAATTTATGACCAAATACTTACACAAATTCTAAAAAGAGAACTCAAACCTAACGAGTGCTTACCATCAATTAGACAAGTCGCCAGAGAACTAAACATCAGCGTAATCTCAGTAAAAGGTGCTTATGACGCACTCGAACAAGACGGGTACATATACACATTACCCGCCAAAGGCTGTTTTGTCGCTGAATTATTTTCCCCCGAAGATATACATAATGGACTAATTAAGGAGGCTGCAACTTGGGTGCGTGATTTCTGCAAAAACTATCACATAACTGTATCCGAGGTTATAGAAAGATTAAAAGAAGAAAGTCTAAATAAATAGACTTTCTTTCCTTTTCCTAAAATATATAGTAAATCAGCCCTGCAATAATGGCCGCAACCACACCACTGACAATTACAGGACCCGCAATAACAAACATTTTTGCCATTAGCCCAAAAACCATTCCCTCTCGCTTGAATTCCAGCGCCGAACTCGCAATGGAATTACTAAATCCAGTAATAGGGACAATACTTCCTGCCCCAGCGTATGCTCCGATTTTATCGTAAATTCCGAACCCCGTCAGTAGCGCTGCGATGACAATAATAATCATCAATGCCCAAGTTCCCGCCTCACTAGCAGGCATATAAGGGAAAATATACATACACATATCTTTGACAAATTCGCCGAAGCAGCAAATTAGCCCACCGACCCAAAAGGCGTGAAAAAGCGATGGCCAAGCCTTGGTCTTTGGCATTTTTGCATTTACGTAAGCATTATATTTAGCATTTCTTTCAGTTTGGTTCATTTTTTACTCCTGAATAGAATAGTTGCCAATAAATATAAATCCAAACAAAAATTTTTCAAATTTATAAATATTTTATAGAATTTAACACAAACTAGCCTTGTAAAAAATTTTTTAGAGGTGAATTTTATGAAAAAAATACTAGCACTTTCGCTAACTTTGGCTATGGCATCGACATTTGCAATCTGTGGAACTGCAAACAGCGATGACCAGAGCGCTTTACGCCAAGAATTGGACAATTTGCATTTGAACGCAAACAGTTTGGATGTGGAATATTGTAGTAGCAGTCTGCTATTTGATAATGGTATGACCTTGAATAAAGTTGATAACGACTACTCAATCACTCCAATTAGCGAAACCCGAGGAGAAAAAAGCGTTGCTGATAACAACACAAAATCGGCAATGTCAAATGACAATAATATAAATGGAACAGTCGGTGGCAACCAAAGCACAATTTCAAATGGAAATGGCAACGCTGTAGGCACTACCAACACAAACAATGGCATAAATGACATTGCGGCAAACAACCAAGGCTCAAGTCCGTATGGGATTGGTCAAGCAAATAGCGGTGTTTTGCCAAATAGCGCCAACAGGGCGCAAGCAAATGCAAACGTTGACTCATACAATAGAACCAATTTGGACTCAATGATTAGAACAAATAACATTGACACTTACAGAAACAATACCAACCCTAATATTGACGGCAAAATTTACAACAATAATGGCGCAGTTGTCGGCAACGATATGAATGGGAATGGAATTAACAGTGTAAACGGAGTTAATTCTGGTAGAAATGTGATTAATAGCGCAAACACAAACACCTTACCAAACGGTACACCAGCGCAAAACACCACAACAACTACACCAAACAGAACTGGTTTAGCACCAAATACAAACAATGCTCCTCGCCCTACCACTATGAACACAACAAATAATTCCACTCGCCCAAGCAACATTACGCAAAATGCAAACAATACAACAAATCAAATTAAGAATAATTCAACAAACAACCAGACAAACACAAAGCCAAACAAAATTTGGGGTCATCGTGTAAACACATTTGATAACAGAAATGGTACAAACAATGTGGACTACACCGATGTGCAGAATAGAATTGATGAGTTAAACACCAGATTGTCTTCACTCAACACCACAATGGACGAGAGTTTGACCACTGCCAGAAAAAACATTCAACGAGTAATTGACAAAGAGATTACACTCAACGACACTCAAGCCGCCCAAATCAATTCATATTCTCGTCTTTTGAGAAAAATCACTCACAAATTAACCGAAAATGAATTTGAGTTGATGCAAAGTGCTGGCGAAATCGCTTTGGCTCAGAGCAACCAAAGCAAAGCCACCGATTTGAGTGCTGTTTACCTAGATATGCAGTACACCCTCACTTGCCGTGAACATTGTATCAACTGCGCAAATGACGCACTAAATGCAATTAATGAAATTTTTGGTTCATTTGATAACGACAACGACACAAATACTCCTAGCACAAAGCCTGTGGTAACTGACAACACGGTAAATAACGGGAATACAAACAATAATACAAATGTTGCCGACAATACAAACAGTGGCACAAACACAAATTCAAATAATGTAAACGGGCAAACTAACACCGGCCCAGTTACACCTAGCACTCCTACAAAGGACTCAACTCCTAGTGCTTCTGCAAACACTAATGACTCAATACCTACCAAACTAGATACTGCACAAAATTTGAACACTTCTACATTAGACTCTACAAAAAATGATGCTGCAAAAACTACCACACCAACAAAAACTGACTCAAAGTATGTAGCAAATCAAAACAGTATCCCTAATGTTACCAAAGATTTTCAAAACAAAAACAATGAGGTATTTTAATTAAATTAGAGTATAAAAACAAAAATAGAATATAAGAACAAAAAGCCCCAAAGCGGGCTTTTTGTTTTATCCTAATTATTTATTTTGGTTCGGCTGACGCCTCACGAATTCCTCGACAAGCCACACAAGGGAGGAGACGCTTTGCATATCCGCACTGTGTGGTGCGTATGCGGCGTAGCCCGCATACGGAATGGCTACTGCATACACGCTAGTGTATAACGCCGATAGGTGTTGTGGTGGCAAAAGCCAACACACGCAGTAGCCGAGCAAGAGCCAGAGGTGCTCTCACATATCTTCGTAGCCTCATAGCGTAGCCGAACCCAATAGTAAAAGTTTTTAACTATTGTCTACATCGTCATTGATGTTGGACTTGTCAATTTTCTCGAAGCGAGCGGTGATGAGTTTATCCTTTACATCAGAATAAGCGAATGCGCAAGTATCCTCGATGTATTTTGTAGAAATCACGCCGTCAATCGCCCAACCAACGAACTTGTAGCCTGCACTTGGAGTAACTGTAACGACAACATAGGTTACATCGTCCTTTACGATTGTACTCATCGCAACATCGCCGCAAGCGGTAATGCTCGCATCATCGGTGCAGATAGAGTCCACAGCCACGCCGTTGATTTTTACACCAGACTCGATAAACACTGCGGTGTAAGTACAGTCGTTGGTAACTGTTACTGTGATTTGGTTTGTGTTATTGTTGGCAAAAACCTTGCCGTCCTTTAGCCAGTATGCTAGTTGATAGCCTTTTTTGGCATATGCTTTGAGAGTGGCTGAACCGTTGAGAGCGTAACTACCGCCGCCCGAAAGCACACCGACTGCACCCGAGATATTTGCGTTTACAGTAATAGAACAAGATGATGAATCTATGATTGAACTAGCGAACAGTTCGGTATTCACTACAATCTCGCCTAATTCCGCCACACTACTTGCAGTAACGGTACTGCTAGCGAACACTGCGGTAATGACTTTGTTACGAACCTCAGAGAGCGGAATTAGAGCGTCCGCAGTGGTATATGTGGTAGACAAAGTGTCCCCAATTTTCCACCCAGTGAACTTGTAGCCGCTGCTTGGGCTAGCACTCACTGCTACATATTGTGTGCCGTTCTTGACTACATTCTTGGACGAAACCATACCATAAACCGTACCCGAACCACACTCCATACGGATAGCGGAATTGTTAATTTTGACTCCCGCTTCGGCGAAAACCGCCGTATATGTGCTGTCCGAGGTTGCCGAAATTGTTACTACATTGGTGTCGTTACCCGAGAATGTTGCCCCGTCCTTGAGCCAGTGCAAAAATTCATAGCCTTTCATCGCATAAGCGGTTAGAGTTACAGACTTGTTTGCGTCATAAGTGCCGCCACCAGTCAGCACGCCCGCTGCGCCATTGATGTTTGACTTCACTTGGATAACATAGACTTTTTGCCATACTGCGTAAAGCGTGATTGAGCCTGATGTTGCCAAGTTTTTGACACTCGCTTTGTCGGTGTATGTCGCAGAAGTTGCGGTATTTGAGGTACTCCACCCCAAGAAACGATATCCCGAACGAGTAAAGCCGTTCGCCGTAAGGTTTTTAGAGGCATCGTATGTGTGCGAACTGCTGGCAGTCGTTCCCGCACCGCCGTTTGCATTGTAGTTTATGGTATAAGTGTTGGCAGTCCATTTAGCATACAGCGTTACGGTCGCCCCTTGCGTGCTGCTGAGGTTAGACACGCTCTGACCATTTGAGTAAACCACTGCCCCACTAGCGCTCGTTGCCCAACCAGCAAAATCGTACCCAGTGCGAGTAAATGCATTTGCCGTCAACGCCTTGCTTGAGCCGTAAGTGTGCGAACTATTGCTCATCGTACCGCTACCGCCATTAGCGTTATATTTTACGCTATAAGTGTTTGCTGTCCACTTTGCGTATAGAGTTGTTGCACCTGTCAAGTCGCAAGCCTTTGCACTCGCTCCGCTGGCGGTATAGTATTGAGTACCGCCGCCATTAGTTCCAGAGTAATATCCGCCGAAAGTGTAGCCAGTTTTTGTAGGAACTGTGATACTTGGCATTG
>DHMD01000072.1:42943-59887 GCA_002405615.1 Christensenella sp. UBA4651
TTTGTAGCCGTTACCGAGGTAGTGCCCGCAGTTGTCGCTCCTTGGTTATCGAGTGTAACCGTAAATGATAGCAACTCCCAGTTGGCGTAAAGAGTAATGTTACTGCCCGAACTTATGTTGACGCTCTGCTTGTCGGTATAAGTTACCGAACCGCTACTGCTAGTCGCCCAGCCCTTGAATTTGTAATTTGTGCGAGTGAAAGCATTTGCGGTTAGTGCTTGCGAATGTCCATGCAAGAAATATTGACTAGACATTGACCCGCTACCGCCGTTTGAGTTGTACGAAATCGTGAAGCCTGTTGCAGTTGAGTAACTGCTAGTTGAGGTTGTAGTTGAGCCTGTGTCGATATTTTTGTAGGTGTATTGTGTGTAGTTTAATGATAATGAATGACTTACATTTCTAGTTGTATAACTACTGTATGAAGATTGTTCTCCTGAACCACCACATGCTGAACATTTTGTAGTCGTTGTCTGTTCTTCAGTTGTTGGACAAGGGCTAGGCTGAGGGCTACGAGCAGGACAAGCTTCTGCAAGGAATGCCTTAGACTCAGCATCATCAAGTGGCCAGGCTGCATTACAATATTCGCAGTAAATGACACCGTAACAATACCTAGGAGGCTCATGACATAATGTAATAAAACCTGAACCATTACATTTTGTACAAGTAACAGTTTTGGTAGTTGTCTTTGTACCACTACCACCACAATCACCACAAGTGTAATAATCTCTACAAGAACAATTACTCCAGTTGCCGCCACATTCATCACACTGCTTCCATGAATAGCAAGTGCCACTTACACTGCTACTCGTATAATCGTTCGAGCCGCTATGTTCAGAGTTCGTACATTTGTAGTGGGATTCACTAGATGAGAGAGTATAGAAACTGCTACCATTCTTGTAATAAGTTGTGCTGCTCGACAAAGCGTCCGCAGGACTCACGATATTATGTGGCAAACAAAAACTAAGAACAAGAAAGCCCGCTGTAAAAATTACAACAATTAATAGGCTTAATAAAGCACCCCCCCCCGAGTTTTAGACCTTATGTTCATATTTAATCTCCTCTTGTTTTTGTTCTTTTGTTTATTCTGGGTTCATTTCCTCTTCCTTATCATTCCGACCACACTTCTTCGCTACATAGTGGAGGAATCTGTGAGCGCAGCGAACCCACTTATTTAATTTTGTAGTTAGACTTCGCTCAGAGGCAGAACCTCTTACAATGTAAGTATACCCCTTTTCGACATTTTTAGTCAAATAATTTTGTATACATTTTCCAAAAATTTTTATTTACAAATTTTAGGTCTACTTTAACAAACACCCGCTATAACAATTCAGCTAAAATATGCTACTCTACACTTTATCCATACAAAAGCTACAACACACAACTCACACATACTTTTGAGCAATAGTGTCGAGCAAAACCTCTCGGCGATTCATCTCTGGCATAGTAGCACACATTGTAAGCAAATCAGACAAAATTTGACCAATAGAGCAAGGCGAAATCTCGGGGAATTCCTCCAAAATATCATTTCCGTCAACTGCCAAATCACGGATAGATAAAGGCGTGTTGTCCTGTTTCATCAAATCATAAACATACACAACCTTATCCCCAATTCTCGCCAATTTGAATAAACCAAACAACTCACTAATTACACCGCTATTTTTTTGTAAAAAGAGCCTAATTTGTTTTTGCGAAGTCAATTTACCACACGAAACAGCAAAAAACGCCTCGGCTATCTGAGCCTGCCTCGCCGCCTCTTTTTTGTTGAGCATTATGCCCTTTGTCCCAAGCACAAGGTTAATTTGCTTTACGGACGGGTCAGAATCGATACCCTCAAACATATCAATAATAAAGCAAGGAATTCTCAATGCTGGCGGAGAGATTGATAACAAATTCCACTGTATATTGTTGATTTTTGCCTTTTGCACCTCATCAAGCGTATCATAAAATGCCGTCAGCACATATTGCCAAGCACCGAGTTGCCCCAAAATCTCCACACCACGACTCTGCATTCCAAAGTTCGCAATCGCTTGATACTTGTTATCTGCAAAAATCATAGACACGATTTCTTTGTTAAAACGCTCTTGCGAAATTGCGTCCAGTTGGCTAACCAATTTTTTGGCTGTGTCAAAAGTATTAGGGTCAATCGCAAAATCTAATTCGCTAGCAATTCTCGCCATTCGCAAAATTCGCAAGCCATCACGGCTAAAAACAACCTCGGGCGTTTCTACCGTCTTGACCACACGATTTTTGACACACTCAATTCCGTCATAAAAATCTAGGATTTCTTGCCCACAAATGTCATAATACATTGCGTTTATGCTGAAATCACGGCGAGAAGCATCGAGGCGAATATCGTCTACAAATTCCACCGTATCGGGGCTATGCACACCGCCCGACTGATACTTTTCCGCGCGGAAAGTGGTATGCTCATACTCGACTGTTTTATTCTCGTCATAAATATGCAAAGTCCCCAGTTTGGGGTTGATTAGAACGCAAGAAAATCGGGTGCCTGATAAAATTCTCTCGACATCCTCAACCTTTGCGCCACTACATATATCGGTATCCGTTTCGCAAAATCCCATCAAGGCGTTGCGTACGAAACCACCGACTATATATAATTTGTATCCATTTTTATCAAAAATTTGGGCTAATTCCACCAAACTTTCTTCTACAATCAATTCTTTTTTCATACCGCTAGTATACCACAAAATTACGATTTGGCAAACTAAAAAGCGCTACTTATCCAAAAATTCCACTATTAATTAACCCAGCGAGCGTGCGGAGTGCATCCAACCTGCGTTCCATAATATTATACACCACTCTCGCATTGTCCGAATTGTCCTCCAAATTGCGAATACTCACTAAATTAGACAGCAAATCTAGTTCTGTACGGATATACTCCCGCAGAGTGCTATTAAATGTGGTCGGCACCGAAGTTGCCAAAGTCGGGTTGGTGCGGTTACCTGTTTCCCTAGGATAAATACTACTCAAATCGTCATAATCTTGGCGACTCAAATCGGATAGTTCCCGAATAAATCTCGACTGACAGTTATTATTCGCCCGACTAGCGAGCAAAGTCAGCAAATTGTTATTTCTATTCCAATCGATACGTTCAAAAATGCGAGTCTTGTCCGTACAATCAGTACACCCAGACTGTTGTATCGCCGAAACAGTATTCATCGCATATTCTTGGTTCATTTTGTGCAGACTAAATTCATCAGGGGTTTGGTAATCATTATATTCCATTCATTCCCTCCCAAAA
This sequence comes from Christensenella sp. UBA4651, assembly GCA_002405615.1. Classification (GTDB taxonomy): domain Bacteria; phylum Bacillota; class Clostridia; order Christensenellales; family UBA1242; genus UBA7867. The sequence continues at coordinate 46,206 of DHMD01000072.1, forward strand.
AACTTTAATTTGGTATATGAAACAAAAAGGATATTTGTGAAAATGGCAAAAACTGACGCACAAGAAATAGCCAAACTACTCGAAATGGAGCGAAAAATAGAGGCAGATTTATTAATCAAAAAAAATAAAAACCTAGCAAAAAATTTGCGTAGGTTATTATCTATCAAAAGAAAATTAGTTTTATTAAATTATTCTAAATCTCACGGCGATCCTCAATCGCACGAGCGAGAGTAACCTCATCGACATATTCAATATCTGTACCCATACTCACACCTTGGGCGATACGAGTAACACGAACACCGAGAGGCTTGATTAAGTTGCTGACATAAATTGCAGTAGCCTCACCCTCCACGGTCGGGCTAGTAGCCATAATAACCTCACGCACGCCGTCTTGGGTAATGCGGTGCAACAACTCCTTGATACGGATATCGTTGGCAGTTTTACCCTCCAACGGATTGAGTAAGCCATGCAAAACATGATACGTGCCATCAAACTCGGTAACCCGCTCCATAGCCAATACGTCTTTTGGCTCGGCGACTACACAGACGAGAGTCCTATCGCCTCGCTCGCATGTCTGGCAAATTTCCCTATCGGTAAAGTTACCACAAACAGAGCAATAACGCACCTCACGCTTGACATTAGTAATCGCATCAGCAAATTCTCGTGCCGAATCCTCCGACATATTGATGACAGCATAAGCGTACCTTGTGGCAGTCTTACGCCCAACCCCAGGTAGTTTATTAAAAGCAGAAATCAACTTTTCTACTGGAATAATAAAATTTTTCAACTAAAACATTCCCCCAGGCATTTGCGGTGTCATTTCTGCCAATTTTTCGTCAATTTGGCGGTTTGCGTCATTTACCGCAGCCATAATGAGATCCTCAAGCATTTCCTTGTCCTCTGGGTCGATAACCTCGGGTTTAATAATTACACGAGTAACCTCACGCCTACCGCTCATCTCGATTTCTACCATACCTCCACCAGCGTTTGCGTAAAAGGTAGTAGCCTCCAACTCCTCTCTATCTCTCTGCATTTGCTCTTGCATTTTCTGTGCCTGCTTCAACAAATTCTGCATATTAGCACCACCAAAACCATTAAATGCCATAATCATATCTCCTTAATTAATAACTTGAATATCTGCGCCGAGTATCTTCTGCAAACGGTTGATTTTGCCCTCGCCCGTTTCTCGTGCAAACTCATCTAGCACAAATTCTATATTTACATTATATCCTAAATTTCTCAAACTTTCAACCAAATCGCCACAGTTTTGTGGTTTTCTCAACATTTCGTAGTCAAGTTTACTAGGAACAGACACAAATAGAGTATTGCCTCGCAATTCCACCTTACCCAAATTTACACAAACAGAATGTAGCATTACTTTGTTTGCCTTTTTGATAGCCAATAGAGCCCGCCCCCACAAGACACGAGGGTCTGGTAGCGGTAAATTAGCTATCGGAGTCGGAGTAGCGTGAGAAACGCTACTTGTTTGCGTTTGAGACGGAGTAGGCTTACTCTCCTGTTCTCCCGCACATTTTGTGCGCATAGCACTCGGCTCTATCACTATTTCACCCGAAATTGCCCTAATTGTTAGTTTTTTTTTACCTCATCGCTAAGTAAACTCAACGCCGTAGTTTCAATCAAAAGCGCAGGATTGAGTGAGTATTTTAATTCGGACTCGATTTTGCTAAATGCCTGCATTGCCTGATTGAGGCGAGGTAGTTCAGTTTCATTAGACAACTTGCTCAACTTTTTGGCAGTTTCCGCATCATATTCTCCCGAAATCGCCGCCTCTCCACAAGTCTTGACCACCAGCAAATCTCTAAAAAATTTGGTCAAATCGTTAGCAGTAACCAGCAAATTTTTGCCCGAATTGCAGATACCAGTAAATTGGTCAAAAAAGTCCTTGATTCTCTCCTCTAATATTGCCGAACCGAGATTAAAAATCGTCTCACTATCGCTAACGCCCAGCACGTTGACTACGTCTTCGTAATGAATGTCATTGTTAGCGAAACTAGCACACATATCAGCAATACTCAATGCATCACGCACGCTACCCTCACCAGCGCTAGCGATGAGTGTAACAGCCTTCGGCTCTGCATTTATCTTACTTTGCTTGAAAATGTCGGTAATTAGCCCCGCAATAACCTCGGTACTGATTAGTTTGAAATCAAACCGAAGCACCCTAGATAGTATGGTCGCAGGCAATTTGTGCACCTCGGTAGTCGCCAAAATAAACACAGCATGCATAGGAGGCTCTTCTAGCGTTTTGAGCAGTGCATTAAATGCACTGGTGGTTAGCATATGCACCTCGTCGATTATGTATACCTTGTACTTGCCGACTGTTGGAGGGTACTTGACCTTATCCCGTAAGTCCCTAATTTCCTCTACACCGTTGTTACTCGCTGCGTCTATTTCTATAATGTCAATAGCATTACTCTCACGCAAAGCCTTGCAAACTTCGCACTCACCACAAGGCGAACCATCAACAGGATTTAGACAGTTTATCGCTCTGGCGAACACCTTGGCACACGTGGTCTTACCCGTTCCTCGGCTACCGCAAAACAAATAAGCGTGCCCAATTTGGTCGTTCTTTATTTGATTTTGCAAAGTCTTGGTAATATGGTCTTGACCAATTACTTTGTCAAAACTGGTAGGCCTAAACTTCCTATAAAGTGCTAAATACATATTATTTCTCCAAAAATTTTAACTTATTCTTGATTCTTACGATAGCATTATCCACCGATTTTTGATTTTTGTCAAGCTGATTCGCTATAAATTTGTAACTATACCCCGCCAAAAACAACTTTAACACAGTCCACTCAAACTCGCTCAACACTTTGCGCACTTGTCTAGACAATTCCGCATTGCGTTCTCGGAGTTCTAGTGTTTGGTCTGGGGTCAAATCTTCACTAGGTATACCCTCATTATCCTCCTCATCATCACCTATTGCGAATTGGCTCAAACTAGCATACTCCGAGAGCGGAGAACTTTTGAGCGTCATACTATGCCTAACGGCAGAAATCACCTGACTCATAACGCATTTTTTGGCATATGGATAAAATGGCTGGGTCGAATCTGCGTCATAGTTTTGTAACGCCTTATATAGCCCAATCATACCCTCTTGCACCAAATCTGACTGGTCGCCGCCATTCAAAAAATATCGTCTAGCGACACTATTAACCATCGGCTTTAACTCCTCAAACAATCGAGTAAGGCTGTATTCGTCCCCACTCCTCGCCAGCAAAATCAAATCACGATAGTACTCATTTTTGTTTTCCAAATTATTTACCTCTTTGTCTAACAACCTCAAAAACAGCAACTCCGCACGCTACGCTCGCATTGAGTGAATTTACCTGACCTAGCATTGGCATAGTGATAATGGCATCACAATTTTTCTTGACCAACTGACTGATACCCTTACCTTCGCTGCCAATCACTAGCCCAATCGCACCTTTGAGGTTCTGCTGATAGATATTTACTCCGCCCAATTCAACAGCATAAATCCACAAGCCCTGCTTTTTGAGATGCTCTATTGTATTGTTTAGGTTGGTTACCTTGCTTACCAACATATGCTCCAACGCCCCTGCACTCGTCTTGGCTACTGTGCTATTGATGGGGCAAGCATTGTGCTTCGGAATAATTACTCCATGCACGCCAGCACACTCACAGACACGCAAAACTGCACCAAAATTATGAGGGTCCTCTACCCCGTCCAAAATCACAACAAAGGGTTGCTCTCCACGCTCATCAGCGAGTCGCAAAATGTCCTCGACTTCGCAATATGTGTAGTCCTCCATTTCCGCAACAAAGCCCTGATGATGCTCCTCTTTGCACAAATTGTATAGCGTCATCTTGTCCACGTATTCAATCTTGATATTACGCTTCTTACAGAGAGCCTCCACCTCGCCCGGTCTACCCTCAAATGTGTCTTGACAATATACCTTGTACACCGCTTTTTCCGCCCTCAAAGCCTCTGTTACGGCATTTTTACCATAAATTATCATTTCTCCACCTCAACACTATCAAAAATTATTGCCAAAATCTCATTGAGCCTAGCCCTATTATTAGATAAATATAGATACCCCAACAGTGCCTCAAAACCAGTGGCACGCTTGTACTCTGCTAACCCGTAATGCTTACTCTTGGTTGTGATTGGCGAATTTTTGGCTCTACGAACCACACCTGCCTCAATTTCTGAAAGTATGGGCGTAATTTTGCTCAAAGCCTCGCTCTGCGCCTCTGCATTAACAATACATGTCGCCATCTTGTGTAACTGATTTGGCTTACCCTGATTATGTGCCAATTCATACTCCCTCGCACACAAGGTATACACAGCATCTCCCACCCAAGCGAGAGTTCCCACCGAAATATTGAGTAGCTCATCGTGGCTAAATTCTCTAAATGTAAACAAATTTTCCATAATTTAATTATACCACAAAATTTTGTTCCGTGCAATCGTAATTTGATAATAATTTACAAACTTTGTGAATATATTTATCCCAAAGGAACAAAATATGATTTTTACATTGAATTTGAGAATAAAAAAAGTGCTCTGCTACCTCCTAATTTTTACCGCACTATTTTCGCTAAATCTATATATGTGCTCCCTCGATAAGGCTGTCGCCTCAAATACCTCTCCATTCCCTGATTTTTGTGTCGTGCTAGATGCAGGACACGGCGGAATTGATAGCGGTTGCTCGGGTACTACAACTGGTGCAAATGAGCGGGATATAAACCTCAGTATTACCCAAAAATTAGGGAATATCCTTTCCTCGTTAGGACTCAGAGTAGTCTACACCCGCACAAGTATGGACGGGCTGTACGGCACATTCGCTAGCGGGTTCAAAAAGCGTGATATGCAGGCACGATGCGAAATTATCAAGCAAGCAAAACCAAACCTTGTTGTCAGCATCCACCTCAATAGTTACACTAGCCCTACCGCTAGCGGTGCTCAAGTTTTCTACAAAATCGGCAGCGACATAAGTCAAGAATTGGGACAATCTCTCCAAGATATTTTTGTAGACAAGGTCTCAGGTTCTAGAAAAGCCTGTATGCCAGGAGATTTCTATATGCTAAACTGCACCTCTACCCCAGGGATTTTGGTCGAATGCGGCTTCCTATCCAACCCCGAGGAAGAGAGGAAATTAATCACCTCGGAGTATCAGGAAACTTTGGCATACACTATCGCTTGCGGAGTTATAGCATTCTTCGGCCTAAAATAAAAAGCAGTGGCTCTCCCACTGCCTTTTTACATAAAGTTGAGATTGACCCAACGCCGAAACTAGTATAATTTTATAAATAACAATGTTTTGTTATTCTTATAAAAATTTAATAAATTATAACACTTTTGTGCGTATATTTATAATTAAATATTAATATTATGCATAATCTCATCAAAATTTATGGCAATATTATGCATAGAACTTACGCCAGTTGTTGGGAAAAATAAGTTTACTACAACTATAATTGTAAAGAAAGTAAATAACAATGCTACAATAAAAATAAGAATTGTTTTGATAATCCTCAAAATCAAAAATCTGTTACTAAAAACCGTATGTTCTGTAACATCTCGCTTTTTCTTCTTTTTCTCACTCATTTGCCCACGCCCCAACTTTTTGAGTAATTCTATCACAAAATCATAAATTCTAGCAACTCTTTTTGCAACAAAAACAAAAATAAAAATAAAAGCCCGAGATTGGGCTTTTATTGAATTGGAAATAACATTTGACTCCCTTTATCTAAAAACAAATTACGGGAACACAGTAACTACTGCAACCATTACAGCGCAAAAACTAGCCATAATTGTAGCAAACTTACTCCAAAATGCCTTATTTTTTGGACAAATGATGTGAAAACGCATATCCTTAGCCTCCTATACCCTTTTGACTAATTCTAGCACAATTCGACATAATTTGCCAAACGATTTTGACAATTATTTATAAATAATATTTTCGGGCAAGAGATATCCAAACAACTCATTTTGCATACCGACACTGCCGTCCACCTTATCCGCAAAAGTAAACGCTTTGTTTTGCGTGCTGCACTTGATAATAACGGGGTGGTTGCCAGGATAACGGGACAAAATCTCAAAAACAGCCTCTTTTAGATTCTCATCAGTCAAGTCAAATTTGAGGTACAATTTCTCCAAATATTGCTCCTCCTCATCGTTGACAGGCTTAATTTCATTTGGCTGCTCCTCGATTTTCCACTGAATAAACTCCTCGGGTAAAACTGTTGGGCGTTCGCCATCACGAATGCTGATTTTACCGACAACAGTTACCATTCCGTCCACCACAAGCAAATGCTTGAACTTCTCATAAATCTTTGGGAAAGCCAAAACCTCAATACTGCCAAACAAATCCTCGATAGTTACAATCGCCATTTCTTTGTTACCGACCTTGGTATTAGTGCGTTTAACATTAGTAATAATTCCGCCGCATTTAACCTGCTTGCCGTCCTCAATTCCCTCGTAAATAGCAGTTTCCTCCTCCCCATCTTCACTCTGAATAATGGTAGGTGTGAGCATTGTACTATTTAGGTTAAATTCCTTGTACTTGTGCCTAAATTGGTCGAGAATATGACCGCTGACATACACGCCCAAAACTTGTTTCTCAAATTTGAGGCGTTGCTGGTCGGTATATTCGGGAATATTAGGATATTCGACAGCATTTAGAGTCTTGTCATCTTTCAGCAAATTGTCAAACAAAGTCATTTGTCCAGCACTCTGCGACTTGTGGTCGCTAGATACACGACTAACGATTGAGTCGTACACCGCAATCATTTGACTACGAGGCACGCCAAAGCAGTCAAAAGCCCCTGACCAAATCATAGACTCCAAAAAGCGTTTGTTATGCGCTTGACCACCCATACGAGATATAAAGTCAGACAAATCAGTAAAATTGCCATTCGCCTCACGCTCACGCACCAAGTCCTCAACTAGACTTACGCCGACATTCTTGATTCCGCCCAAGCCATAGCGAATTTCGTTATCGCTCTCCACGCTAAAATAAGCCAAACTCTTGTTGACATCAGGTGGCAAAATCTTAATATCGTGGGCACGAGCCAACTCCATATAGTGGGTCAATTCATCCGATTTTGTGATACGGTTATTTATAATGGCGGTATAAAACTCAATCTTGTGATACCGCTTCATATACGCAGTCTGATATGTGATAAAAGCATATGCAGCAGCGTGTGCCTTGTTAAATGCGTAACTACCGAATTTCTCCATTTGTTTCCATAGAATTTCGGCATCTTCTAGTTTCATACCACGTTTTAGGACACCCTCGATTGACTTTTTGCCCTCTGGGTCCTCCCAACCGTAGATAAAACGCTGCTTCTCAATTGGCAACTTGTCCGCCAACTTTTTACCCATAATCTTACGCACGCCGTCCGCCTGTCCCATGGTATACCCTGCCAAAACCTGACAGAGTTTCATAACCTGCTCTTGATAAACCATAACGCCGTATGTTACGTCTAGCACCTCTTTCATCTTTTCGGACGGATAAACAATTGAGGACGGGTCTTTACGATTCTTGACATAGGTAGGAATTTCGTCCATTGGTCCTGGACGGTACATTGCCAAAATAACGATAATCTCCTCAAGGTTTACAGGTTTCATATCCTTGGCAAAGTTAGAAATACCGCCACTTTCTAGCTGAAACACACCATCGTTATCGCCCGAACCGATGAGTTTATATACTTCGGGGTCGTCATATGTAAAATCACGAGAATAAAAGTCTATTGTTTCGCCCGTACGCTCTTTGATAAGCTTCTGCATTAGGTCAATATCGGTTAAGGTAATCAGCCCCAAAAAGTCCATTTTGAGTAGCCCTAGGTGTTCGGTTTCGTTTTTGTCGTATTGGGTCGTAACCATATCACCATTTTTTGCCATTGGCACGTGGTCCGAAATGTCATCACAACAGATTACTACACCAGCAGCGTGAATACTCGTGTTTCTAGGCATATTTTCGAGTTTAATTGCTGTATCGACAATTTTTTGGACGAGCAAATCACTATCATACATCGCTTTGAGTTCGGGTACGATATGCTCCGCATCTTCGGGCTTTTTGCTCAAACCAAACAGTTTCTCAATCGCTGGCGATTTTGGCATTTTTGCAGGAAAAAGTTTAGTCATTTTATCCACTTCGTTATACGGCATTTTCAGAACTCTGGCGACATCTTTGATAGCCGCTTTTGCAGCCATTGTACCAAATGTGATAATCTGACTAACATTTGGCTCGCCGTACTTTTCGATAACATACTCGATAACTTTTTCACGCTTTACGGGACAAAAGTCAATATCAAAGTCAGGCGGGCTGACACGTTCTGGGTTCAGAAACCTCTCAAACCAAAGGTCATATTTGAGCGGGTCAAGTAGCGTAATACCGATGGCATACGCTAGAATACTAGCAGCACCACTACCACGCCCAGGGCCGACAGGCACGCCATGCTCCCTAGACCAGTTGATAAAATCCCAAACGACCAAATAATAGTCGACATAACCACTTTTTACCAAAGTGTCCATTTCAAACTCGGCACGCTCACGAATTTTTGGCGTGATTTCGCCGTATCGTTTTATAAGTCCCTCATTTACGATTTTCCACAAATAATCCTTGTTATTCATACCGTCTGGGGCGGTAAATTTAGGATAAAACTGACTCTTGAAATCCAGCGTTACATCGCATTTCTCGGCAATTTCGAGAGTGTTTGTTACACTTTCTGGGTGTGCCTTAAAAATCTCCATCATTTCTTCCGCAGTTTTGAGGTAAAACTGGTTACCGTCCATACGCATACGGTCAGGGTCGTCAATCGTCTTACCCGTCTGAATACAGAGCAAAATATCTTGCGTCTCGGCGTCCTCGGGATACAAATAATGCACATCGTTGGTAGCAATCGTCTTGACCCCTAGCACATCAGCGAGCCGATACAAATCAGGCAAAATTTGGCGTTGCAATGCAATACCGTGGTCTTGAACCTCGACATAAAAGTCTCCCGGGGCAAACATATCACGCAGCCTTGTACCGAATTTTACAGCCTCATCAAACATACCTTTTGCGAGTAACCTAGGTATATCACCCGCCAAGCACGCAGTACTACAAATCAGTCCCTCTGAATATTTTGCCAAAGTATCATAGTCAATACGAGGTTTGTAATAAAATCCCTTTGTCCAAGCGATACTGTTCAATTTGATAATATTGTGATAACCGACGTCATTTTTTGCTAGCAAAATAAGGTGCGCAGGGCTTTGCTTCCCCTGCTTATTATTCAAATCGGGCGCAACATAAAACTCTGTACCCAAAATCGGTTTGATACCATTTTCTTTACATTGCTCATAAAATTTGACCGCACCATACATATTACCGTGGTCAGTAATAGCACACGCAGGAGCGCCACGCTCCTTCAAAATTTTGACCAATTTTTTGATTCTCGCAGCTCCGTCTAGCAAACTATACTCGGTATGTAGATGCAAGTGTACAAAGTTTTCCATTATGTATTACCTCTCGTGTTTCTATTCGTTATTTGTTGTAATTTGTTCTGTATTTTCTAAATTCTGACCATTTTCAAAATCGGCGGGATTGTCATCCTGCTCTACCGCTTCATTTTCCGCATATTCAGCACGCAAATCTTCCGCAATCTTGACAATTTTGCGTAGTCTGTGATTCACACCGCTCTTTGTAAGTGGCGGATTCATTAATTTTGCCAGAGAATCTAGGTTTTCCTCAGGATTCGCTAGTCGGAGCATACACAACTCGTAGAGATTGTCTGACAAAGTTTCTAGCCCGACCGTTTCCGAAATAAACTCGATAGCCTCAATTTGTTTTAGACTGGCATTTACCATTTTGCCCATATTGTTGTTCATACAATTGAGTTGCCTATTAAGGTTATTCCGAACCTCACGCACTGCGAACTCATTTTGGAGAGTCAGCACCGCATTATTAGCCCCAACGAGAGCCAAAGTATCGCTCACGAGTTCGGCTTCTTTGAGGTAGATTACGCTCAATTTACGCCTCTGCATAGACTTGGTATATATGTCATACTGCGACAAAATATGAGAGAAATCGCCTGCCAAAGCATGGTTGCTAAACACAAATTCCAAGTGATAGCCGCCTGTATGTTTTTTCAAGTCATTGATGTCTTTTATAACAATATTCGCACTAGCACAGCCCATAAACACACCCTTGATAAACTCACGCTGGCAGCAATCTTGCTCAATCAAGTGGCGACTAACACCAAAGTTTAGTTCGTACGCTCCGCTGTAATTCTCTCTCAAAATATATGTATCAATCAAAACTTGCCTAGTCAAACTACTAGGAATAGTGATATGATATTTTAGGATATGATTTGGGCGTTCCTCCACATCTAGATTGAGTTCTGGGACATCAGTATAAATTCGACTTAACAGCAAACTAATACGCTTAAAAAGGTTCTTTAATTCTGTGATGAATTCTATTCTGTATCCCTCGTCCTCGTTCCCAGCGACCTCAGCACAGGTGCGCAACAGCCCTCCGAGTTCCGCCTTGACACAACAATCGTTTTGTGGCAACTCGCTATCAGCGACCTCATATTTTGCATCATAAGAAAATGACATAATCTATTCCTCTTGTTCTTTCGTTTTTATGTTGACAATCCTATCTAGTGGAATATTATTTTGCGCTATAAACTCCGCAGGCACACTGCACTCCGCCACCCTATCTGGCGAATGTGCATCGCTACCAATTACCAGTGTAACATCGCTATTTTTGAGAGCCTCGGCATCGCTCGAATCCATATTAATTCTCTTGCCATTCAATTCAATCCATACGCCCCTTTTGCTAGCCGCCTCCGCAAGCCTAGCCACATCTACACGAGCAGCATAATTTGGATGAACTACCAGTTTTACAGGGTATTTATCTAGTGCTGCGATATAACTATCCGTCATCTTTTGTCTGCGCCTCTCACTCTTTTTGCAAATCAAGTTCATCAGCGTAAACCAAAGGCTACTAGGCTTACGCAAGGAACAAGCGAATTTGTGCACCCCAAATATAATGTAGTCAAAAAGTGCCAAATCACTCTCACGTAAATCCAAATCGCCTTTCAAATTGATGAGGTTAGCTTCCACGCCTAGCAAAATCTCTATATCAGGGTATTTTGCCTTCAAGCGTTCAATCTCCGCCCGCATCTCGGCTACTTGCTTACGCCTAATCCCATGCGCCACATGATAGAAACCGTGGTCGGTAATTCCAATCGTTTTTAGCCCACGCTCTCTCGCCGCCTCGACATTCTGCTCAATACTACCCACACCATCACTATAAAAAGTGTGTGTGTGATAGTCTGCCGTCATCTCAAAACTCATTCGTTCCTCTCCTACAACATAATTATTTCCAATTCTAGTGTTGCCCCAAATTTCTCTCCGACAGTTTTGCGTACTAATTCTATCAGTTTTATCACGTCTTGACAAGTGGCTGAGCCCAAATTTACGATATAACCTGAATGAATTTCTGAAACTTGTGCCCCGCCGACCGTTTTACCTTTGAGTTCGCACTCCTCAATCATATATGCAGGAGCCAACTCTGTCGTTTTGCGAAACACGCTACCAGCACTAGGAAACCCGACTCTCTGCGTGTCCGCCCTTGCTTGAATAGCGTATTGGGTACGCCTAAAAATACTGTCGCTAGAATCTTTGGTCAACCAAAAACCTACGCCTATTATAGCATACTTTTTTGAATTTGTAAAAATACTATGGCGATATTCAAAAAAAAGTTTATCTTTATCGAGTCTAGTTACCTTTGTCCCGTCCCAGACATCGACATATTCCACAAATTTGCCAATTTCCACACCAAACGCCCCAGCATTCATCACAACCGCACCACCTACACTCCCTGGCACTCCGATGAGATATTCTAGCCCCGCTAACCCATTTTTGGTCGCAAATTGAATAAATTTACTCAATCTCAATCCCGCCTCGGCATACACAAAGCCCAAGCGATTGATATAACACTTATTGAGCCTTTCAGTCGAAATTACCACATATTTGACCGCACCATCACGCACCAATACATTAGACCCCACACCGAGTAGCCGATAATCTACATTGCAAGCCCCACACAACTCAATTACCTTGCAAAATTCAGTACGATTGCTAGGCGTAATATATGCGGGAGTAGTTCCACCGATTTTGATTGTCGTCTTGTCTTTCATCGCTACATCACGAGTAAAATCGCAAATTTTATCCAACTCTCGCCAAAACTTGTTTGTAATCATTTCGCTTGCTCCTCTTTTAACCAAACATTAGATACAAAAACATTCATTACCTGCAATTTATTGCTCAATGCCTCCTCAAATTGCTGATAGACTTTCTCACTGTATATCTTGTCATTATTTACGCAAAACATACCAATAGTCGTCAATTTCTTTTGTACTGTTTCACTAACCAAAAAATTGAGGAAACCTTTTGCAGCATCCGCTTGCCTCTCGTCCTCTGTTGTGATTGCCATATACTGAATCAAATCAGTGTATTCCCCTAAAAAATGGTAGTTTACGCTATCAATCAGCCCCAACTTTGATTTATTATTCAACCTAAACAAATCTCGCTGCGTTCCCAACAGAATCTCAAATTCATTACCACTAAGATACGTCTCATAAGCCTGATATTGCGTAAAATCCGTCATTTCCACAAAGGAGCGAATTGACTTATCCATAGCATACTTCGGCAAGTTATATGCTTGCCCAACGCCAATGACTTTGTTTTCTTTCCGTTCCTTTAATTTAGTTAGCGTTTCCGTATCCAACCTATCTATTTTGTCTTTTGAGCAGAGAACATACCCTCCCATACACCACGGGACGGCGAGAAGCTCCCCCTCTGACCTGCCACCAGCCAAGAGGTCGCCTCGCACTCCGTCCACCGAACCTATAGGCTTACAGAAACTCCGCAAAGTATCCCCAGCACCTATCCCAAAACTCACCATATCTGGTCTAGCACCTTGCGAAAGGAGATTTTTTGCCTGTTCTAACTCCACCGTCCGCACAATCACATAGGCGTTTTTGCTCTTTGTCTGATATTCAAATGCCCTTTTTTCCAGAAATCTCGCCCTACTCGCACTACCGCCCTCAAAGGTGTCTATCTCCCACAATTCCAAAAAGATTGCGTCATTAGGTGCATTTTTGAGCCATTCATTACGAGCGGAATTTATTTGCGGTAACAGAAAATATGGCGCAATCATCAAAAATGCTACCACGCAAAGGGCAAAAATCCCAAAAACCAACCTTTCAATATTCTTTTTTGACAAACAAAAATCACCTCTCTACCTAAATATAGTATGAGGTGAAATCTGCATTTATTATTGAAAAATTTTTCTCGACTACGCTTTTTAGAGGTGTTGCAATATAAACCTAAACAATATACGAGGTTTTACCAAACCAAAACACAAAACTAAAACATTACTTAAAAAATTCTATGATATTTATGGCGTCTTTCTGCGAAATGCCTTGCACTTTGACCAATTCCTCTGCTGTAGCCGATTTGATATTGTCAATCGACTTGAAATGCCTAATCAAATTACGGCGTTTTGTAGGGCCTATACCCTCAATTTCCTCCAAAATAGAGGTAACTTTGTTACGCAAACTGCGGTGAAATGTGATAGCGAAGCGGTGCGACTCATCACGAATACGCTGCATCAACTTGAGCGAATTGTGCGTCCTAG
>DHMD01000072.1:59938-61459 GCA_002405615.1 Christensenella sp. UBA4651
TGTGCGTCCTAGGTAGTATCAGCGGCGCAGATTGGTTGACCAAAAATATCTCCTCTTGCTGCTTCGCCAAACCTACAAGCGCAATATCGGTATGTCCACATTCGACTATCGCCTGATAAGCATTACTCAACTGCCCTTTACCACCGTCCACCACAATTAGGTCGGGCTTTTCCGCAAAACTTGGGTCAGGGTTATCAGGTTTATCCAACTCTTTTAGCCTACGAGTAATAATCTCTCGCATACTAGCGAAATCATTCGCCCCCTCTACCGTCTTGATTTTGAATTTGCGATAATGGCTCGTCTTTGCCTCACCATTGATAAACACTACCATACTAGCAACACTCAATAAACCGCCAATATTTGATATATCGTAGCACTCCATTCTGCGAGGCGGTCTATCTAGCCCTAGAATCTCGCCCAACTTCTCCACCGCCCCAGTGGTCAAATCATAATTTCGCTTTTCACTCTCAACCGCTTTGTCGAGATACATCTCCGCATTCTGCTTGGCAATTTCAAGCAGTTTTAGTTTCTCTCCTTTCTTTGGGTTGATTACCTCCACCGAGCTAATACGACCAACCGCACCAGACTTACGCTGCATATTTAGCCAATCCACTAGCCCGCTATCCGCCTCAAAAGGCAACAAAATCTGCTCGGGCGGTAAAGCTTGTGTAGAGTAATATTGCGTTACAAATTGCGTCAAACTCTCCTCCGCCCCCATATCAGGGTCAACAAGGTGGAAGCAATCAACTCCTACACTTCGCCCGCCTCGGATAACCAAAACGGCGACACTAGCGACCGCCCCGTTGCTAGCCCAAGCAAAAGCGTCAATGTTATCAAGGTTCGGCATAAATGTGAGCGTCTTCTGCTTTAACCTATCCAGCATTTGTAGGTCGTCACGAATTGACAGCGCCGCCTCAAATTGCTCATTATCGGCGAGGCGTGTCATCTTCTGTTGCAAAATCTCCTGCACATCGCCATACTTGCCATTCAAAAAATCAATCGCCTTGGCAATCAGTTTGTGATACTCCTCAGAACTAATGTACCCCATACACGGCGCACTACATAGCCCCAAATCATAGTTGATACACGGACGAGTGCGTTTCGGCATTTTGCCACCACACATACGCAATGGATACGCATTGTTTAGCATTTTGATGAGTTCGCTAGCCCTCGCCCCCGCAAAATATGGTCCAAAATATCTCGCCCCGTCCCGCTTTAGCTTGCGAGTGATTTCTAGTCTAGGGAAGTCCTCCCGCATATTTATCCTAATATAGGGGTATGACTTGCCATCTTTGAGCAAAATATTGTAATATGGCTGAAAACGCTTGATAAGGTTGTTTTCAAGTGCAAAAGCCTCCGCCTCGTTCGGAGTGATAATGTAGTAAAAATCAGCAATGTTTTTTACCATACTCCTCACTTTTATGGTGTGATTTTTGCTATGCTGAAAATATTGACTAACCCTGTTTTTTAGGTTCTTTGCCTTGCCTACATATATCACTTCGCCACGGTCGTTTTTCATTA
>DHMD01000002.1:0-3269 GCA_002405615.1 Christensenella sp. UBA4651
ATGCTCTACCAGCTGAGCTAAGCTCCCACAATTTGTGTGTTCCCTTTTAGATGAGAACGATTATATTCTAGCAAATATTTTGATAAATTGCAAGCGTTTTTAATAAAAAAATTAAAAAATTTTTGATTTTTTTATAAATTTGCAGACTTATCCCCTACAAATCCTTACTTTTCACAATGTAAAGCACCATTTCATATAAATAAAATTAGAAATTTGTGGCAAAATACTTGCAATTAATCAATTTATATGTTAAACTTGTATTGTTCACTTATGGAGTGTGGTGCCATAGCCAAGCGGTAAGGCCAAGGTCTGCAAAACCTTTATGCACCAGTTCAAATCTGGTTGGCACCTCCAATAAGCCGAAGTGGCGGAATGGCAGACGCAAGGGACTTAAAATCCCTCGGGGTCTAACCCCGTGTCGGTTCGAGTCCGACCTTCGGCACCAATAATTTAGGGCAAAATGCTTATAAAATAAAGGGAGTTAGTAAATTAAAACTAATTCCCTTTTGCTTTTATTTACCACTCACAAGCATTCGGTTAAAGTAATGTAAAAATCAAATAAAACTCAAAAACGGCAAAATCAGGAATTTAACACCATTAGTAAGGAGCACGGAGTAAATGAAAATGAGATATTTGGACACTGTTAGAATTACAAAGGAAAAGCCTGAATATGCAGAAATTGGGCTGCACGCTGGGGATACCTGTGTAATTTGGTTACCAGAAATAAGAGACAACACTTTTCTTGTTATGGTTGATTCGACCGCTCCTGATGAACCATATGACCCTGAATATTATTGCGTAAATGTTGCTGACCTTGAATTAGTCGAAGAATATGGGCTTACGAACGAGCAGATAGCAAAAAGTTTGCCCTCTGACCAGCCGTGGTGGTGTATTGTAGAAGACGGATTTATCAAAAATCTCAAAGGTGAAAAGAAAAACAAAATCGCATACGATTATGATTCGTAAGGCAAAAGCTTTTTACAAACACAAAAGGAATTGACAAAATATGCGTCAATTCCCTTTTCTTTTAACTTTTATTTACTCAGCAAATTTCAAATCAAAATTACGTAATAATGGCCTTACAAAGTCTAAAAATGTCTGTATTGTCGATCACGTTCGGGAAAACGTCTGATTGAATAGTTCCTATGGCCTCTTTCGGCGATAATTTTACAAAATAAGGCACATTTGCGGCAGTATGCCCATTTTGCTTGTACAAACTATTATTAATAGAGTCTTTTTCTTCCCCATTGTAGGCTAACCCACCTGTTTCGTGGTCGGCAGTAACGATAAGAGCTGTACCATTTTGTGAGGCTATTTTTTCGTCAACAATTCGAATAGACTCGTCAAAACTGTTCAAATAACTCATCATACCCTGAATGTTTTTGTTATGACTATTTTTGTCAATATGCGCTCCCTCAATCATCAGAAAATATCCAGCAGGGAAATTATTTTCAAAATAATTTATAGCAAAAGTCGTCAGCATTTCCAGAGTTGGCTCTGAATCTGTACCATTGGTGGCAACAATGCTAGCAAAACTAGCGATAATTTTGCCGTTATCCCCCGACAAATCAGCATAAGAAGTGCAAAATTTATAGTTCTTCGCCTCAAATTGAGTTTGATAGCCCAAATAAAAATCTTTGCCAGCGCCTAAAAGTAAGTCAATTCCACTCTCAATCTGCCCAGCAACGATATCCGCCGAATCCCCCCTCTTGTTCGCATGCGAAGAAAAAGCGGCAGGCGTTGCCCCAGTCAGAGAATCAGTCGTAACGATTCCCACGCCGTATCCGAGGCTCTTGGCATACTCTGTAATGGTTTGTATATCTACTCCATCGTGCCTAGAAACCTCTTTGTTATCGTATTTTTGCCCAGTCGCCATTGCGCTAGCGGCTGCTGCACTATCTGTCGGTGTAAAAATACTGTTTGAATAAGTAGTAACTTGACCAGAAATAGCGAACGAACGCATATGCATTTGTTTATCATAATAGGCAGCGGTGGTGGTGATGTGTGCCTCCCCCATTCCGTCCCCGATAAAAAGTACTGTTTTGTTCGCACAACTATTTAGCGCCGAAAAATCGCACCCAGGGTACGACTGCCTTTGCACCGCTATACCGAAATACATACCGAGTATTGACACGCCAACCATAAATAGCACGAGACACACTGGTATTACAAATTTTATATCATTCGTAGGCTTCATACTTTTCTCCTTAACCTTATTTTACCATTAAAATCTCAAAAGAGCAAAGAAATTGAATACAAAAATCGTAATTATGCATAAAATATGCTAATAAAAAAACAAAGTCGCCCGAAATGGCGACTAAATTTAACTAATATTGTACCTAATTTTTTGAGCATCCAAAATTAATTTGATTGAGCCACGTTTAGCCTTGCAGAGCGGACATTCGTCCCACGCCTCTTCACTCGTCTGCATAAACCCACAATCCCCACAAATCCAAACAACAGGCTTATCTTTTTTGTATAAGGTATCGTTTGTAAATTGAGTGTGCAATTCTTCAAAAATTTGCTTGTGATAATTCTCAACTTCCAAAGTATCCCTAAAAAGCTGCGCTATTTCTGGGAAGCATTCTTCGTCAGCAATCTTGGCAAATTTCTCATAATTTCTCGCCTCGTTAGACTCATCTTCGCTAGCTAAACGCAAATTTTCGCCCAAATCCCACTTTTCACGGAAAGGGAAACCCGCATTAATTTCGATATTATCAATCTGTTGGTCTTCCCCATCCTGCAAAAATGTATAAAACATTCTAGCGTGATTAAACTCCTGATAGACTATTTCATCTATTATGTCTGCAATGTTCTTGTAGCCATTGTACCTAGCCCCATACTCTATAAATTCATATCTTGTCCTAGCCTGACATTCGGCTGCATAACTGCGAGCCAAATTTAGATAAGTTTGACTTTCTTTTAATTTCATAATAAACCTCCAAACTCATTTATTGCCCTAGCCATAATTTTTATACTCAAATTGTTGAAAAATCGGAAGTATAGTGCTATAATAGATGCATATTTTAGGAAAAGGAAGTAATCTACAAATGAAGTTTTGGCAAGAGTTCAAGGCTTTTATCAAGCGTGGAAACGTTGTTGATATGGCTGTCGGCGTAATTATCGGTACTGCATTTGGTGCCATAGTTACAGCCTTAACAAACAAAATTATTATGCCGCTAATCAACCTGCTACTTTCGGCGGGCGGCACTGACGGCTTGGAGAAAGCGTATACATTCCTCAAAAAGGTATACGATTCAAACGGCGCA
>DHMD01000002.1:3335-3496 GCA_002405615.1 Christensenella sp. UBA4651
TATATCGACTGGGGTGCATTCATCACTGCAATTATCAATTTCTTTATTATCGCACTTGTTCTCTTCATTATACTCAAAATCGCTACAAAAGCTGATTCTATCTTTAAGGGTACTGTCAAGGACTTGACCGACAAGGATATCAAGAGAGAGCGTGCTGAAAT
>DHMD01000073.1 GCA_002405615.1 Christensenella sp. UBA4651
GATTTAATTTTAATTTTTCTCTATTTTTTAATATTTTTTCTTAATTTTTTACTCTTGTGAATTATCTGCAATTTTGTTTGTGTGTTTTCTTCAACAATTCCATAAAACTTGTTGTAGGTATCTTGATTAAATTGCTCGTTGGCTTTCCTCAGATATTCCACATTTTCACGCAAATTGAGTTCCTCTTTTGGGTAAATTGGTTCACCTATATGCAAATAAAAATTCTGTTTGTATGTGCCGTCTTTTCGCTTCTTTCGGTCGCTAAATGTAAAGAACATTGGCAGCACAGCCACATTACTTTTTGTGGCAAAGTAAAACGCTCCGTCTTGGAGTGGGCGAGGCTTGCGGTAGCACCACCAGAGCGACCCTTCGGGATAAAAGACTACCAAATGCTTCTGTTCCAACCTTGTTTTGATTGCTCGACTAATGTTGCGCATACAAGACGGCTTGTCGCTAAAAGGCATTGTGCCAGCAGCTCGGAGCAATGAGCCAAAAACACCTTTGTAGTTGTTAAATTCTCCAACAGTAATAGTGAGTTTTCTACCCCTCGTTGCGTTTCGAATTAAGGCGCAATCGATATTATTTATATGATTAGTCGTTACAATCGCTCGGTCAACTTTTTTGAGGTTTTCCTTACCATAAATTTTGAGGTGGCAATACCTCGCTATAAAGAATGAAGCGGTGCTAAATACAGGCTTTGCAAAACACGAACCCAACTGATTCCAAAAGTGTTTCCGCAAATAATCGTAATCGGGCGAAACTTCCTTGTAGTTTTGATTTGTTTCTACAATATGCGAGTTAAAATCGCCTGCCGCCTCTTTTTCCTTGATTTTTTCTAGAATTTCTATTCTATTCATAATCCAACCTTTCCACATGTTCCCATGTAACTTTGTAGTTTTTGTTGAGAACTTTTACCAAAATTACTACATATTCAAAAGTATAGAATGGGCCCACAAAAATTACCTTTAATTTTTCGCCAAGAGTCATCTTGTTTGTGTCTGGGTCCTCAATACACAACATCATATTAAAAAATGCAATCATTAGGTAAATTAGCAACACAAATCCCGCAAACATTATCCATGCAGTCGTGGCAAATGTCGACCCGTAAACAGTAAGCACAATCGCACTGATAAGATAGGTGAGAATTGCCGCCGCAAGCGAAATAATCATAATAAATACAGGGTACAATTCATACATATAATTTAGGTTTTCTTTTACAATTTTGCCACTACCAAGCGTCTTTTTGACCAATCGCTTGTGATAAGCCTTGTTTGCTGCAAAATAACCTTTTAGCCACCTGTAACGCCGCTTATTGAATTCTTTGTGTTCCACTGGTTCTTCTGAATAAAGTTGTGCGTGTTCGTAATAAAATTGCTTCATATCGTTCAAAATTGCATTGATATTTATCTCAATATCCTCGGTGAGCGAGGTGAAAGGAAAGCCTCCAAAGGTGTCGATATACTTTTTTGTAAGCAACACACCTTGTCCACAAATTGCGAGAGCATAACCCTTGTGAGCTTTGTATTTGTTGCCCATCGTGTCAATACCAGTGTAGGTTAGAGCGCTGAGGTTCGCCGTCAAAGTCCTGTGTTTTTTGTTCTTACTTTCCCAATTTTTGATTAATTTTTTGCCTATAATTACATCCGCCCCAGTAACCATTGCATTGTTCATTTCCTCAATGTAGTTAGGTGTCAGTATGTTGTCCGCATCGATGATGATGTAAGCGTCATACTTGTCAGGGTGCTCTTTCAAAATCTTGGCAAATATTCGCTTCAAAGCCTTGCCTTTGCCGCCCTGCGGCACATCCAAGTCGTACTCAAAATGAGTCGTTTTGAGCGTTTCGCGGGCAATGTCTAGTTGCGGGTCGCCCGCCTTGGGGTTCTCGCTGTCCAGTGCCAAAAATACATCAAAATAATCTTTGTCATATGTTTGCGTTTCAATTGATTCAAAAAGTTTGCCGATACATTTCTCCTCACGGCACGCCGCAACGACAATCGCTATCCGATTTTTCTTGTCATTTTTTAATTTCGGCGTTTTCCTAAAACCATATGCCCAAGCAATAAATTTAGGCGTGTAAAGGATTATTCCTAATACCCAAACGGACAAAAACACAACGAGTAAAACATATAGAAAATGCACTTTTGTTACGCTCCATTTTTAATTTTTATCAATTATAGTATATTTTTGTCAATTTAGCAAGATTTTTATCAAATTAAAATTCTATATCGCAATTCCATTAAAAATATAGTTTTTCCGCACTCTATTTTTAGTAGAATTCTATTTTTAATTGATTTTTGGTTATTTTTGTGGTATTATACTGGTATGGAAAACATCAAAGAAAATATATCAAAAAATCTAGTAAAATTGAGAAAATCAAAAAAATTGACACAACAGGATTTCGCCAAAATATTCAATTATTCAGACAAGGCAGTTTCTCGTTGGGAGCGAGGGGAATCATTGCCCGATATTGATATTTTGACCCAAATCTGTGATTACTATAATGTCGAATTTAGTTGGCTGATTTCTAGCCAAGAGGAAGTAGTTAAGGTTAAGCAAAAGGCGAGTACATGGTATCGTGTCGCTACCGTTTTGTTGTATGTAGTTAGTGTGTTTACTCTCGCCACAGTGATTTTTGTTTATTTCCAAATTTCGTCAAATACTGTGTTTTATCAAGCGTATATTTGGTCAGTGCCAATCTCATTTTTTATCGTAACTTGGTGCTGCCATAGGTGGTGGGAAAAGGCTCTCGAATTTTCATTCGCCTCCGCAACTCTCTGGACTCTCTTGGCAAGTGTCTATGTCCAGTTTTTGAGCCTAAATATTTGGGCAATATTCTTGCTAGGTATACCTTTACAGTTAATTTTGGTTCTGACATTCTTGATGAGCCTAAACAAGAAAAACACAAAATAATCTATTACTTTCCGAATTTTCTCCTTATCGAGTTGACAATCACAAATTATTATGCTATAATTCCACCATACTTATGCGGATGTGGTGAAATTGGCAGACACGCTAGATTTAGGTTCTAGTGGGAAACCGTGGAGGTTCGAGTCCTCTCATCCGCACCATAAAAAAACTAAATCGAAACCAAAAGTGGTTTCGATTTTTTTATTATATAATTATCTTTTTAAATGCTTCTTTTAAATTTTTTGATGATATTACTCTCTTATTTTTATTTAAGAAGTCTCTGTTTTCATATTCTTCTTGGCTTACTACTACATAAATACCATTTTTTTGCAATATATTATTTAATTTATCTTCATTTAAATCATTTCCAAGTGTAATTAAAAACATATAATCAACATCTAATAATTCTACATTTTCAAAGTTTTGTTTGTATCGTTCTCTTAATGTCCTTTTTGAACTAACACCACATAATCTGCCATTATATATAAATGTGTTATCATATTCAACTGATGGAATTTTTGAATCATGAGAATGTCCGTTCAGTTTTTCAACCAATGGTGCTATTGATTGTGCAACTCTGCTTTCATAACTTGAACCAGCATCCGACTTTATACTCTGATTCATTGACTCATCCATAATAATATGAAACATATTGTTAACATTAAGGTTATAACTTTTTGTTAAAGTTCTAACTTTATATGAAAAATTTTTAACAATACTATCACTACTATTTAAAATAAAATCACTTTTTCTAGAAATATCCGTAAAAGCATAAAGCAATAGTGAACTTATTACTCTTTGTCCATATGGGAGATGAATAGAAGACATATCATAATCAATACTTAACAAATCTTGTATTGATTTTAATTCTTTTTTATACTCATTAGCAGCATAAACTTTTGATTCTTGCAATATCAAATCTTTTACTAAAAGTAAATCAACGCAAATATCAATAAAATTACACCACATTTTAATATCCATTGTTTCAATTGTATTCAAAAAGTATATCAAACTGGAATATTTATCCGTATCTGGTTTAACAATTGCATTTGTATCAATTAATAAAGTTTTTATAATGGATTTATCTCTTAATATTTCTGCTGTTTTCTCTGAAATTGTTGATTGAATAAATATCAATTGTTTTTCAGATAAATGATATTGTATTAATAATTTTAGCATTGTGTAAAAATTTAAGTTATTGTTATAAGTTTGAGTATCAATAGAAATTTTTTGTTCTTTTTTCATTAATATTTTTCTCCTTTTAAAGATTTAACAACATTAATTGCTACTGCTTCAATCATTTTTGTTGGAACAGAATTTCCGAATTGCTTATAGCACTGAACATCACTACAAACCAATTTAAAGGTATCAGGGAAACCTTGTAATCTTGCCGCTTCTCTTGGTGTTAATTTTCTTGGATTGCTATTATCTTGCCTTATCAATATTTCTGAGCCATCCTTATAATATCTAGCAGAAATTGTGCTAGTATATTCAGAATCCTTATCAAAAAGACAATAACCAAAACCATTACCTTTCTTTTTATTTTCTTCTTTTCTTCTTTGATGGCTTGCCCATAATCTATCTGAAATTGTATATTTTTTATCAACACTTTCTTCCAAAATATTGCCTAATCGTGTTTTGATTCCAGTTGGTTCAGGAAATTTAAACTCAACATTATGGTCTAGAAAACCAACAATAATTATTCTTTCTCTATTTTGTGGCATACCAAAATTTTTTGCGTTCAAAACTTTATAATAAACTTTGTAGTTTAGTTTATTTTCCAATATATCTAATATCGTTTTGAATGTGTTTCCTTTATCGTGATTCAAAAGACCTTTAACATTTTCTAAAAGAAAGCATTTTGGTTTGTGATATTCAAGTATTCTTTGTATCTCAAAAAACATAGTTCCACGAGTATCATTAAAACCCTGTCTTTTCCCTGCAATAGAAAAGGCTTGACAAGGAAAGCCTGCCAGCAATATATCAAATTTTGGAATGGTTTTTTCATCAATTTGAGTAATATCACCACTTGGAGTTTCATCAAAGTTTGCAATATATGTTTTAATTGCATATTTATCAATTTCAGAAGAAAAAACGCATTTTCCGCCTAATTTATCAAATGGCATTCTTATACCGCCAATGCCAGCAAATAAATCTATAAAAGTGAAATCTCCACCTTCTTTAGCGTCTGCATTAAAAATATTGAGTTGTTGAGGACTATACTTATTTTTCATAACAAGTTAATTATATCATATAAATTACAAATTTGTATTGTTTTATTTAAAATATTTTTTTATTTTGAGATCGTGGCGTGTGCTTGTCTTGATACAAGGCTGTCGCTTCGCTCCAGCTGACAAGCACACGCCAGCAAACAAAAACATTTCACAAAATCAAGTGGGCAAAAGGCGTTCACATGCTAAAGCAAAAGTGAACCGCCTTTTTTCTTTGCCCACTTGATACATTTGTTGTATGAAAATGATACAAAAAGTTATGGTTTTGTTTATATTTTGTATATGTAAAGTATAGATTCAGTTCATTGCATTTTTCAAAAATGCGTATTAACATTTCTTTGTAAACTAACATTTTGTCAAATAAAGTTAGGTCAAATCAAAAATGAGTCATTGTTTAGATATGTAATTATCAATCAATGTCATTCTAAAATTTTAGTGATTATGTTATGTTTACAATGAGTTAAAAAAGACAACGCAAAAATGTAAATCGAGATTTTGTTTATAGGTTTTGCTTTTAGCCAAAAATAAAAGCCAGTGATTGCATTTTATGGGCGTAGAAAAACAAAGTTTTTCTATGTCCTTTTTAATTC
>DHMD01000064.1 GCA_002405615.1 Christensenella sp. UBA4651
TACTGAATATCCTTTCTCTGCCTAATAATATCGTGAGTTTTTTCCTCTCTGATTTCACGCTCACGGTCTTGCTGCTTTTGCTTTTCAGTGTTCCTAGCCCGCTCCTCTTGCAGCTCCGCCAGCAACGAATCACGCACCCTATCTTTTTTAGACTTATTTGACAAAATTTCAGCGTAAACAAAGCCTCTTTCTCTACGCTGATTTTTCTCTCTTTTTAGTGCCAAATTTTCTTTTTTGAGAGCCTCATTTTCCGCCCGCAAATCTTGCTTTTCTTTGTCAACAATATTTACATTTTTGCTGACATCGCCCACCACAAAAAATACTCTTTTGGCGCCACTTTTTCCAGCATTTCTTTTCATATTCAGATTGCTCTGTTTGTCATCGTTTTCAGCAACTTTTTCGCATTTATTGTCTATTTTTTCACTATTTATTACAGAATTTTTCTCAGATTTTTTTCCAACAAAAAGCCTTGTGTTTTTTCTAGTTGCGGGAGTTACATTTTCTCTCAAAACTTGTTCACCAGCCGTACGATTAACAACAGTATTTTTTGCCTCAACTTGACCAATAAAATCACAATTCGGAGTAGTTTTTGTAGCAGCATTTTTATCTAAATCATTTTGAGGAATTTCATCGTTAATCAAGCCTTTGTCAGATGCTATTTCGTCCGATTTTGATACCGCAAAAACTTTATTTTTTGTGATTTTTTTGCTATTTTTCTTGCATTTTTTTGACCCGAAATTAACGATAGCAATATTAAACAATACTTTCCGCTTTTTCTTCCCCTTTTTCTTGGCGTTTGTATTATTCTCTTGCGAGTCATCTTCCATAAAATCTATATCATCTTCGTTAGAATTTTGCGGCTCACTTCCCGTCAAAACCATATCTTCTTTATCAGAACTATATTCGTCCTCACTCTCACCCATAGAACCCAAAAACTCCTCAAACTCAACCGCCAAACTTTCATCCGAAATTATACGCTGCTTTTTATCAGTTTGCTCCAAATTTTGACTTTCTGTCGAGTTGCCGAAAGACATAAGTTCAGCCGAATTTTCGTTCAAATCGATTTCGTTTTTTGGCTTGTTCGTTATTTCTTCGTTTTCTTCAATTTTATCCCTGTTTTTCATCTAAACACATCTCTCCCAATCTTCACGCGAATTATACCAAAAATTAGAGCACAAGTCAATACCAGCCATTAATTTACAAACAAACCAATATTACCGAAATTTACAAAAATAGACAAAGGTTTAGAAATTTTGTTCGCAAAAATGATTGATTTTTTAGAAAATTTGTGTTATAATGCCTCCCGAAAAATTCAGAAAGGAGCACAACATATGAGCAAAACTTGTTGTTTTACGGGGCATCGATTACGCAAAGTCCCTTGGTTGAGCGACCCAAATCACCCCTTAAGCACCGCATTGCACAATATTGTGCGAGAGAGAATTTTGCAAAAAATTGATTTAGGTTATGACTATTTTATTTCTGGTATGGCGCTAGGTTCGGATATGCTTTGCGCACAAATTGTGCTAGAATTACGCCAAAGTTACCCAAATATCAAACTGGAATGCGCCTTACCATGCGAGGAGCAGACCAAGTTTTGGAGCGATATCCAACGCCAGGAGTATCAGGAAATTTTGGCAAAAAGCGACTATGTTAGTGTTTTGAGTCGGCGCTACTCCCCCGCCTGCTTACACATTCGCAACAAATATATGGTACAAAAATCTGATTGCCTAATCGCCATTTGGAACGGGTCATCGGGCGGCACTCAAAATACCATTTTGCTAGCAGGCAAGCACAATATACCAGTCGATATAATCAACCCAGACGATTGCGTTAATGCAATGGCTGATTAGCGGCTTTTGCTCAACCGGCTTTATCTCATCAAACCCCATACACCCGCAAACTTTTCACAAATTACGAATAAATTGCTGTAATATAAGGATATTAAATTCAATTTTTTTCATTTTATTTTTAATTTTTTTTATATTTTTGAGAAAATCACTTGATTTTGTCAACTTATTATGCTAAAATAAATTTATCGCTTGATGAGGTATGGGGCGATTATTCCAAGCGTTTTTACAATCCCCCTCGACTGCGTGGCAAGAGCGGCCTCCTACAAATTCGCTCGCCACACTATATGTCAACACCCATACCACCCGATTCGAGGTTAAGTTCTATACTTTACCTCACCTAGCAAATTAATGACCGATACCTTGAATTTTATCGGCTTGGGCAATTTGCGAATATCCTAATGTTAGCACATCTTCCCCTCCGCTTCAACGAGGACGTGCCAACACTACTTTTGGAAGGCTGGCTGAGCGGTCGAAAGCGGCAGTCTTGAAAATTGTTGTGCTGAGAGGCACCTGGGGTTCGAATCCCTAGCCTTCCGCCAATTCTAGAAACCTTGGTTTTTACCAAGGTTTTTTGTTTAGATTTTTGTTTTTCTTGCCAAAATTTTTATTTTATGGTATAGTGGATTTAGGCTTTAATTTTTAAGTTGCAAACTTAATTTTGATGAGGTATGTTAGGTGTATCCACCTCAGAGTTAGATAAATTTTGCTCAAAAACCAAACTCTATAAATGCAACGCAGACCGTTTCAAAAATATTGTAGACAATGTAGAAACCCGAAATATTTCTCCTGAAAAAATAGCACAAAAAATGCAAAAAATACTTCTCAAAGACAACCCAAAGTTTGCATACTCTATAAACCGCAACCCACTATTGGTTATGCTAAATCTACTCCCGAAGCGTTTGCAACTATACATAATTCGCAAAATTCTCAAAAAATAACACAAAAATCAATAAAATTAAGTCAAAATATAAAAAACATTTCTATAAACACAAAAAACCATTATTTTTTATATATTTTTTTGATATTTTTTTATCAA
>DHMD01000070.1:0-10668 GCA_002405615.1 Christensenella sp. UBA4651
CATCCAGAAAATCCTGATTCTGGCGAAACTGGCGGCGGTGGTGGTGCGTAAGTAAAGGGGATAGGTTGCCAAAAAAAGAGAAAGAACCAACTTGGGATAATATATTTCTTGTTGGCTCTTTTTCTTTTTGCAAAATTGGGTAAAATATTAGACAAGAGGTATGTAATTTGTTATAATTATGAAACTTGTGGGGAGGTGGATTTGTGGCGGAAAAGTATTTGCTAGATTTGGACGAGCAGCAGAAAAAATTGCTAAAATTTTGCTTTGAGCAATGCAAGAGGACGCCTCCGTATTTTGAAAGTGAGGGGAACTTGTATTTAGGGGGGTGTCCTGATTTACAAATTGAGAAAATTGTGGCTGTTTTGAGCGAAGTTTATTTTGGTGTGCAGGGGAGTAATGCGAAGCTCGCTGAATTGATAAATGGTACGATTGTCAGACTAACGGAAATCGGGGATAAAATAACAGACGAATTTGACTTTTGCGAATACTTTTCTTTTGGTGATTAGGGGGTTGGGATATTTGCTGTATTTCGGATAGTGAGTAATTTACGCCAATATTTATCCATATTTGGTGTTTTACTTGGTAAAAACTACAAGGTAACTATTCGCAGTTCTGAGGAGCGACAAGCAAAGAATTTGGTATTGATTGGGCGTAGCGAGTCAAACTTGGCAAAACATTTTGATTACTTGTTAATGTATGCTATTTGAGTTTCGGGTAGAAAGTTTTCAAATTGGCTAATATACTCGTTTTTGAATGTTTCTAGTGCGTTTAATTCCATTAACTCTGACCAAAACTGATTGAATGCTTGTTCTTTATCCATAATTTTATCTCCTTTGGCGTTTCTTATTATATCAGTTTAGATGATAAAGTATAGAAAATTTGTTATTTTTTTCTGTAAATTTTGCAAAAAAACCAGCCTTTCGGCTGGTGGTGTGGTGCATCCAAGAGGAGTCGAACCTCTACTACAAGCTCCGGAAACTTGCGTGCTATCCATTGCACTATGGATGCATAAAAACATACATAATCTTGCCATTTTTTTGTTTAGGCAGGGTTAATTATATATGTTTTGTTAGCAAAAATCAAGTTTTTTGGGCAAAACTCACATTATTTTTTACAGTAGCCCCGTACTGCCGAAGCCGCCCTCGCCACGGTCAGTAGCGTCTAGGTCGTCAACTAATTCCGTTTTGCAAGTGTAGAATGGGCAAATGACGAGTTGGGCGATTTTTTGCCCGACCTCAACAGTGTAGTCAGTGTCGCTAGTGTTCAGCAAAATTACGCAGATTTCCCCACGGTAATTTGTGTCAATTGTGCCAGGGGAGTTTAGTACTTGCAACCCGAATTTGAGTGCCAAGCCACTTTTTGAGCGGACTTGACCCTCTGTGTTTTGTGGGAGCGCCAGCGCTATTCCAGTGTGAACCAAAGCACGATTGCCTGCTGGTATTACGATTTCTTCATCGCTGTATAAATCCATACCTGAGTCGGTAGGGTGGGCGTATTCAGGAATTCGTGCGGTTCGGGTTAGTTTTTTGAATTTTACTGTCATTTTTCCTCCTAAAAGCAGATAATTAGTCCACGGTCTTGAGCATAGAAACTGGTCAATCCGTGCATAGGTTTAATAATGATTTCTTTGAAATTGCATTTTTCTAGCAACAATTCCTTGATTTTTTGTGCGTCAGCTTCGTTGTTGTTATGTGTGATAATTACTTTTCGGTCGCTGTAATCGCTGCAACGCTTTGCTGCCATTTCGGCAAGTTTTCGATAAGCGTTTAGTGAGCCGATTGCCTTACCGCACATTTCGATTGTACCCTCTGGTGAGGCGGTGCAAATCGGTTTTATGAGGAGTGTTTTTGCGACTAGGCCAGCAAATCTACTCATTCTACCGTTGGCTATTAGGTTATCAAACTTGTGTAGGATAAAGAATAAATTTCTAGTATTAATAAATTCGTTTGTGCTGGTTGTGATTTCCTCGATAGTTTTATTATCCTTGATTTGGCTAACTATATGGTCGACTACCAATTCGAGAGTGCCTGAGGTTGCTTTCGTATTAAATAGGATAATATTTTCCTTGTTAGGCATCATATCACGGGCGACACTAGCGCTGTTGAATGTGCCAGAAAGTTTTTCTGTCATTGCTACAACAAAAGTATAGTCCGCCTTGTCAAAAGCGTCCACCCACGAGTCGACACTAGGGCAGGCAGTACGAATTTTCGCTTTTGTAGTGTTGAGTGTGTGAGTGAGGCTTTGTACATCTAGCTCGGGATTGTCGACATATTCTTGGTCGCCGACATAAATGTAGAGAGGCACTATGCCAAAGCCGATTTCTGTATCTTTGAGATAATCGGGCGACATATCCGCGCTGCTGTCTACTAAAATTTGATATTTCATTTTGGTTGCTCCTAAAAAATATTTTTTGTAATAATTGCTAATAAATTCTGTTTGTAGTATAATAGTCTCCAAGAGGAGTTATTATGATTTATAAAAAAGAAAATAATACAAGTTTTGCGTTGGGTGCTTTTGCTGTGCGTGAACTTTTGCGTAAACGCCCGCAAATTGTGCGTAAAATTTACACAAGTAGGGAGTTAAACATTACACCTGAAATTGAGGACATTTTGCGACACGCCCGTGAGAAAGGGATTGGTGTCGATGATGGCACTAAATTAATCGAGCGAATTGGCGGCAAGGAGAACATTTACCTTATGGCTGAGTTCATCAAATTTAGCGACCGGCTCGACTCGGGCGACCAAATCGTCCTACAAAATCCGTCCGATATGGGCAATGTCGGTACAATTTTGCGTACTGCTCTCGGGTTCGGGATAAAAAATATCGCAGTGATTAGACCTTGTGTTGATATTTTTAACCCTCGTGTGGTGCGTGCCTCACAGGGGGCGATTTTCAGTCTAAACATCAGAGTTTTTGAGAGCTGGGAGGAGTACGTTTTGGAATACCCTACAATTCGCAAATACTTGTTTATGCTAGACAAAACCGCTCAAACTTTGCAAGAAATCAAGATTTCGACCGAGCCTAGGGCATTGGTTTTTGGTAACGAAGCGGCTGGTTTGCCAGAGGCTATCAAGTCATCAGGCACGCCGATATTTATCAAGCACTCTGATGAAATTGATTCGTTGAATTTGGGGGTGGCGATAGGGATAGCGGTGTATACTTTTTCCCGACAATAAACCCCGTTTTCACGACTATAAACTTCGCAATCCTTCGTCATTTCAAAAAATTCTAGACAGTTATGTATGTCTAATACACGCCTTCCTAGAATTTTTCTTATTTCTAGGCTTGCTTGTTTTTAGTCGTGAAAAATGCTGACGCAAGGGAGTAGAGTTCTTATCCTTATATTATTAAATAGGATTTCCGCTTTTGTTAGCAAAAGTTATAATCTTGTTTATCGTCTTTGTTTTTATTTTCTTGTTGTTTGTTTTCGTTACTTTCGGGCGACTCCCGCTGGGGTTGCTCGTTTTCTATTTCGTTTGGTAAATAATCGTCTTCTCCAAAGTCATTGCAAGATTTGGTGTTGTAACCCCATTTTTTGAAGAAACTTAACCAAATTTGAGCGACTACGAATGCTAGCACCGCTACGCCTGCGCCTACGCCGTACCAGCGGAGGTAGATAAAAAACACAATTGCGAGAATTAGCAAAATAACCACACTGCTTACGCTCAAAATTAATGTGCGGCGGAATGATTTTTTCTTTTGCGAAATGATTTCGTCAACCATTGTTGCTGCCACTTTATTTTGGTGTTCTGCACGAATTTTGGCTGCGGCAATTTGGTCTTGCGTAGTTGATTGAGCAGATTGGGTTAAGTCCTCTGTTTCAATCGTTGCGTCAAAAATTTCTTTTGGGTCGTCTGTTTGCATAAAGTTCGCCCCCTTTATATCTTATTAATTATAAGATAATATGTGCCATTAGTCAATTTAATTTGGTCAAGATTTTTGCTATATTGGTGCGTTTTGGCGATTTGATATGGTAAATTTGCCGAATATAACAAAAAATCGCACTCAATTTGGTGCGAAATGGAGCAGGTGAAGGGAATCGAACCCTCGTATCAAGCTTGGGAAGCTTGCGTTCTACCATTGGACCACACCTGCAAATGTATAAATATATTGTATGCGAGAATGAGGGATTTGTCAAGTCTTTTTAATAAGTTTGCTTTGCGAACTTATTAAAAAGGTATGCGGGCTTGCGCCGCATACGCACCACACAGTGCGGATACGCCAGCGTCTCCTCCCTTATGTGGCTTGTCAAGTCTTTATTTTTTAATAAGTTTGCCTTGCGAACTTATTAAAAAGGTATGCGGGCTTGCGCCGCATACGCACCTCGCGGCATAGATGTGCGAGCACATCTGGCTCATGCTCGGCTTGTTTTGTGTAATTGCTGGCGTAAAATTGATTAAAATAATGAAGCAGGGGCAATACTTTATCCAAGTGAGGTAAGTAATGTACAAGGCGTTGGGGATAATTTTTTGCACAGTTTTGATATTATTTTGTTCGCCAAACGGCGATTTTGTGGGGAGTTTTGTGCAAAATTTGGGCGGGCAAGTTTATTTTTGTGTGAGTGAACGAGTTGATTTACCTAATGTTGGAATAACAAAGAATGGTAAGGGTTACATAATTTCAGCGGAGCAAGAACAGACTAGGAAGATACAAAATTCTATTCAAAAGGATAAAATTCAGGGAATTGCCTTTCGATTCAATGGCAATTTTGATACGCAATCGTATTTAAGGAAAATTTCAGCAGAAATTATATTTGATGAAAAAATTGATGAGATAACTTTTATTTATGCTTATTCATCTAAATTTTCCCGTTTTGTAATGTATCGAGGGCGAAAAATCAACATACAAATTGCTCAAAACTCTGGGGAAACTACAATAGGTTATCCGTTGATTTTAATCGGTGCATAAAATTTACAAAAATTTATGATTAAAAATAAAAATTTGGGCGATAATCAATGGCAAGGAGGCAGAAATGAACAAAATTAAAATCAAAAATTTCTTGAAAACTTATGGTTATTGGGTGGGGCTTTTTTGTAGCCTTGTTGTGTTGGCGGTGATTGTTACACTGGCAGCAGTTCGTAACACAACACCAATAAACAGTACGATTGATATGAATGAACCTGTGTCAAATACTGAAATTGTATTTGGCAATCCTGTGAGCGAGATTAATTTGATGAAAGATTATTCAAACACAAAATTGCAATACAGCAAAACTTACGGCTGGTGGCAAGTACACAAGGCGGTAGATTTTGAGGCAAAAGAGGGGAGCGATGTGTATGCTGTAATGGATGGGACTGTCAAAGAGGTTACTTATAACTATCTTATGGGCAATATTGTGAAGCTCGATATCGGTGGTGGAATTACTGTTGTGTATGCTTCTTTGGCGGGCGATGTGCCTGTAAAAGCGGGCGACAAAGTTACCAAGGGAAGTGTAATCGGTAAGGTCGGAACAACTGCAAAATCAGAGTCGGTTGACGGGGCGCACTTGCACCTAGAAGTTCTACTAAATGATGAAGCAGTTGACCCTAATATTTACCTTGATTTGGGTACAAAATAATCCGTTTTTTTGAAATAAAAAAGCTATTCCAAAGTGAAATGGAATAGCTTTTTTGTATAATTATTCAGCTGTTGTAATCTTTGATTCGATATACTCAGCGAGTTTCCCCAAAGTCTCCAACTGCTTGGCGTCTTCGTCAGGTACGGTAATATTGTATTTGTCTTCCAATGCGATGAGCATCTCTACCATATCCAGAGAGTCGGTGTGTAGGTCCTCTACAAAGCGGGTCTCTGGGCGTAGCATTGATTTGTCAATGTTCATTTGGTCGCTCAACAATTCTACTACTTCGTCAAAAATCATTGCAAACTCCTTCCATAAAATTATAAATATATTCTATCACATGTATATCCAAATTGTAAAGTATTTTGCCATCTTTTTGCCAAAAATCGGCATTAAATCATTTTGATTTAGGTGTTTGGGCGGTAATTGTCTTTGGCATACCTACCGAACTAATGCTCTCTAATATGCTGACAGTTTGATTGTATTCGGTTGGGATTGCAATGTTTTTGGGTTTGAAGTTGTGCAAAAAAATCTTTTTGTCGAGGTCGTTGATTAGTAAAAGTTTAGCGGAATAAGAAAAGATTTTTTTGATATCTACGGGTTCGTTTGCGTACAATAATTGCAATCGCCAGTTTTCGAAAGAGATTTCGTTTACCTTTCCGTAAGTTTTCCCGCTTATGCCTAGTATTTTTGTGCCGATAATTGGTGTGGAATCAGGTTCAACCGTAATGATTAAATCTTCACTATTTCGTATAGTTATGCAATCACTAGTGTGATAAACTTTTTGGGGAGAAAGCAAATAAATTGTTTCGTCATCTGTGCCTAAAACTATGAGTTTTTTTGCCTTTTTGATTGTCCAATCGATTTCTATATTTAGTAGTGTGCCGACAATTTTTTGGTCAAATATTGATACAATTTGCTTGCCGATTAAATCTGTAAAATATTCCATATATCCTCCTAATGGTACAATAATTTATGAGGTACGGAGAAAGTTTAATATAAAATATTTTCACAAATTTTGGCGAATAAATGGATTATTTATTTTTGATATGATATACTTTATCCAAAGTGAGGTGAAAATTATGGGGTTATTTAACAAAAACAAGCAGGTGATTTTGAGATTGTCTGAAAAATGTAACAAAGATTTTATCTATTCGGTGTCGGCTTGGACAACGGAAGTCAAACTCAATACAAAGATAATTGTGCCGCAAGGTTGGTGGTGTATTTTCGTAACAAAAGACAAGCCGTGCGATGTGTTGGAGGCGGGCGAGCATTTGATAACTTTGGATAAAATTCCTCTTGTAACGAAGTTGTTAAAACTACAAAAACCGATGGTGCAAATCAAACGAGGCAAGAAAGAAAAAGTATATAGAGAGTCTTTCAAGAGTTTTGTATATTTTGTGAATAAATCAAGCGTGCCTAACTTGGCTTGGCAGACAGATAATATTGTGTTGAAAAAGAAAAATGCGGCAAAGAATGAGAAAAAGAGGTTTGATGTCGTTTTGAGTGGTGTGGCTGATTTGAGATGTACCGACCCTGCGGCGATGATGAAGTTCTATCTATACGAATGGGCGAAAGTAGATTCTTTTAAGGCGCAAAATCGTGCGTGTGAGTATGCGGGTGAAATTGTGCAAGACATTGTGCGTAAAATTAGGGTATCGACCCCGCAGGAAATTGATGACCTGAATAATATTACAGGGCTGTGTTTGCCCGAAATTGAGAAAGAGTTTGGTAAGTATGGTATGGTATTAGAAAATTTTGCAGTAACAAAAGTAATCTTTGATAGGGAGGTTGCGGCTGCTCTATTGCAAGAGAAAATGGAGAAAGATATTGCTAGCGATGAAATAAATGAGCTGGGTGCGGAAATAAGTGTGCTTGATGATAAGGCGGTAAAAGAAAGCAAACGCCACTCAAAGAAAGAAAATGTTGAAGCGCTAGAAAATGTTGAGGTTCTCGATATGACGGATGATGAGGCAAGGGAAAAAGATGTTGAAGAACTAAAAAATAAAATGAAACAAGATGTGGATGATGTGTGTGATGTTTCGGATAAAGATAGTGAGCTACCCAAAATTACTCTAAACACAGAAAATGTTGATAAAAAATAATACTTGATTTTTTTTGAAAAATTGGTTATAATACTAATATTCCAAAAGGAGGAATATTAGATGAAATTTAATGAAGAAATGTCTATGGGTGAAATCCTATCAATCAACCCAAATGCTCGTGCAATATTAGAGGGCTTTGGAATGCATTGTTGTGGTTGCCCTATGAGTCAAGCTGAAGCCTTGGGCGAAGCGTGTGAAGTGCATGGGGTAGATGTTGCTTTGGTTCTAGAAGAATTAAACAACTTGCCAGATGCGGAATCTGATGGCTGCGGTTGTGGTTGCCACTGCTGCGGTGGAGAAGATGATGAATTTGATGGTGGTGGTTTCTCACCAGAAGAATATGATGACGATGACGATTGTGATTGTTGCTGCGATGACGATTGTTGTTGTGGTGATGACTGTGATTGTGATGAAGATTGCGATTGCGGTTGTCAAGACAAATAATTTACAAATAAAGAAAAATCTCTCTTGGGAAAGGGAGGTTTTCTTTTTTTGTTGTCTTTTTGATTATTTTGCGATTAGAAGTGGTAAATACGCCATTTTTTGTTATAAATACGGTACTATGCAATGCATAGTACTTGCATAGTACTCACAAAAATAGCGATTTTTACATATAAAACTCATAAAAAATTGAAGAGGTAAAATTATGGCTAATAATCCACAAAACTATTTGATTGCGGGAAATGATGAACACGGAATTAATCCACCGACCGCTGGTAAGCGTACTCCTGTGATGCCGTATATAGATAGGGAGATATATGAAAATGAGTTTAATTACAGTGCAAAAAATGCTTTTTTGGCGGATTGTTATAGGGTAGGCTTTAGGGTGCTGGATGTCAAGCCGAATAGGCAAGATTTGAGTGTGTCAAATCGGGTCGTAATAGTAAATCGTGCGGGTGCAAATGCTGTGGTAACTTTTGCTTATAATGCCTATGGTACGACATTTAATTCAGCGAATGGGTTGGAGGGTTATTATTCTCCACTCAATAGACAACCTAACGCTTCTAGAAATCTCGCTGAATTGGTATATTCAAACATTCTTGATGCGGTTGAAGTGCGTGGTAGAGGGGTAAGGGCGCTCGATGTGGGTATGTTGTCTAATGTAAATTGTGTTGCTTGTCTAATGGAGTGTGGTTTTATGACAAATTTTAGAGAAGCAAAACTTATGCTAGACCCTGATTGGTGTACGGCTATCGGTCGTGCTGGCTGTAAGGGGGTGTGTGAATACTTTAATGTAACTTATGTTGCTCCACAAAATGATACTTATCCTGTATTGCGGGTGGGGTCTTCTAATCGTTATGTGCGGTATTTGCAATTTTTGCTGAAAACAAAAGGGTATTCCGTTGGTGCGGTTGATGGTGTTTTTGGGAATAATACGCAAAATGCAGTGCGAGCTTTTCAGCAAGCAAATGGACTAGATGCGGACGGCGTTGTTGGTAGGTTGACTTGGTACAAGCTCAACAATTTCACGCCTGAGGCAAGAACTATAAAGCGGGGAGATTATGGGGCTGAAGTTGAGTACTTGCAGCAAAAATTGTATAGCAAATTATATAATGTAGGAGCGATAGATGGTATCTTTGGGAGGCAAACGGAGCAAGCTGTAAAGGAGTTTCAGAGCGAAAATGGGTTGAGTGCAGATGGGGTTGTGGGTAAAAATACTTGGGAGTATGTCAAAAACGACCAAAAAACTCGCCCAGAACTCTCCTAAAAGCCGTTATTTATGTGGAAAAATCGCAAAAAGTGTAGTTTTTTGTAAAATATTTTGGCAAAGGGTATTGCAATTTGGGCGATTGTATGTTATAATTAAAATGTAATAAATATAAAGGCGGAGGGAAAAATATGTTTGCTGATGAGGAAAAGAGGGCTACGCAAGAAAACGAGACTAAGCGTGATTACTATTCTAGTTATTTTGACGACCTTGATAAGGAAGAAGAACAAGATGAAGTTGAAGTAAAAAAATCAAAGAAAGTTGTTATTGACGACCCAAAAGAGGAGGAAACTCCTAAAAAATTCGATTGGACGAATTTGGGTAACTTGTCGATTATTGCGGCGTTTGCAACCATTGCTTTGGTAGTTTTGGGCAAACTTTTTGTAATAATCGGTGCTGCCATTGTAGGATACGTTTTCTACTGGATTGGTGGACTCAGTTTGCTCGCTTCTTTGGGCTTGTATGTGGCTCAGATGATAAAGAATCATCAAGTCAAATTCGAGCCTCAACTGATAATCTTGATTCTCGCTATTGTAGCTCTTTTGATTTAGTTTACAACTCGCATTCGTGCGAGTTTTTTCTTTTTTTATTTCAAAAAATGAATAATTATGCATTTTGTTTGTAAAGTATTATACCTTGCGGCAAAATTGAAGTAATTTTGTGATTATTTTTAGATAAAAATTACGGCAATTTGGGTGTTTTAATAAAATTAAAAAATTTTGGCAAATAGCCTCAATTAATTTGACCTATTTTTTGTATTTTTGTATAATTAATGTGGATAATAAATTAAAGAGTAGTTTATTGTTACAAAAAAAATAGGCGAGGTTTATAATGTCAAGGAATAGAGGTATGTCGAAAGGAGTAAAGATTTCCATTATTATGGTTCTTATCCTTTTGCTGCTGGCTGGCGCTGTGGTTGGCGGTATTCTGATATTGGGTAATCATTCATCAGAATTACCTGATGTTGACCGCACTACAAAGCTAGAAGCGCCCAAAAATTTGGCGATTGATGATGATTGGTTATTGACTTTTGACAAGGTCGACAAGGCAATAGGGTATTATATACTTATTGACGGTCAAAAGAACTTGATGACCAAGGAAAACAGTGTAGATGTTTCGAGCTATGCTACGGTGGGTATGCACTCATTCAGTGTGCGTGCGCTGCATAGTTTGGCTAGTTTCCATTCGGATTATAGTGAGGTAAAGCAGAAAGCCAAGTACCTAACGCTGGATACTCCTACTAGCACGAGTTTGAGTTCGTTGCTATTTAGTTGGGGGCGTGTCGCTGAGGCAAAAAG
>DHMD01000070.1:10849-22653 GCA_002405615.1 Christensenella sp. UBA4651
GTTACTGGGACGAGCAATCCATACATTAGGGAAAGCGAGTACAGTGATAAACTCCGTTATTACAAAGCAAATTCTATTTCTGCCCCTGTGATTGTTGCAGATTTTGATGACACCACATATGTGGGGTCTACTCGTAGTATCAGCTGGGTGATTACTAGTGATGATATTAGTAGCGAGTATGTTGACCACTTTGAGGTGTGGTTGGACGGCAGAAATCTCAAAAATATACCATATGCAGAATTTAATGGGCTAAGCGATTATGTTTTTGATATGGGCGTTTATCCAATAACTGACACTTTGGGACAACACGAGATTTACATTTTGAGTGTTCCGAAAGACGGTATTGGGGCGACTTCGCTGCGTAGTAACACGATAAACTATATTGTGCGTGATAAACTCGCTAGCGTAGACGGCTCTACTATCCAAATCAACAAAGAGGGTTCGTACTTGGTTATCACGTGGGACGGAAATACTCGTGCTTTGGGATACTCAATTGAAATGCAGGGTAGGTTGAGTGCTAATGATGAGTTCCGTTCGTTCGAGGTAAAAAATGACATTAGCGATATGCGCTATACTTTGAGTTTGGATGGTATGCAGGCATCATTCCAAGAGGTGCGAGCGAGAGTGCGTGCTATCGGTCAGGGGTATATAGATGACGCTGATTGGTCGGAATGGAGTAGTCCTTATGGGACTGTTACAAACCTAAATTCAGTAGGCGATATTTCGGTAATTTCTAGTGATGATTCGGTTACGCTGTCTTGGGTGGGTCAAAACCGTAACGAATTGTACAAGCAGTATTTGGGTGCGTACTATATCCAAGTATTCAAGGTGGAATATGAGGGTGGTGTGCCAGTAACCAAGAATCAAGTCTACGAATTTAACATAGATTGCAGCATTGAATCTGTGGTAATTTCTGATAGAATGCGTGCGGCAAATCCTACAAATCCTATTCCTGCTGGTACATATTTGGCAACTGTAATTACTATGCCAAATGCTAGTGCTGGACAATATTACTTGCAATCTGAACCTGCCATTTCGGACGTCTATGAGTATAAAACAAGGCTCGCCACTCCGTCTGGAATTAGAGCGAGTCGTGATTTTACAACCACAGACAACCCTCTGACATTGAGTTTTGTTGGGGCTGTGGGTGCTATTAGATATGATGTAACAATTACTAATGACGACATTGACGCAATCAACTTCTCGATTACGCAGCCACTGGCGTATGAGTATGGAGATGTAGTGGTAGATACGACCCTTATGCAGCAGTATTTGGGCGCAAAAACGGAGCCTAGTACATACAAAATTGCAATCGTGGCTATCGCAGAGGAGGGGCAGACTGCTGTGCTAAATAGTACTGTTGGTACTGCTACTTATGACGATATGTTTAAGCATCAGGCGGTAAATGCTGATAGTATTCGCTTTAACCAAGCCGAGGGAAGTAACACAGTAACAGTTTCTTGGGACGCTGTGCCTACTGTATTGAGTAACACTGGTTATTCATACGAGTTGTTACGTGTGGGTAGCGATGGAGCTTTGATAACGACATTT
This sequence comes from Christensenella sp. UBA4651, assembly GCA_002405615.1. Taxonomy (GTDB): domain Bacteria; phylum Bacillota; class Clostridia; order Christensenellales; family UBA1242; genus UBA7867. The sequence continues at coordinate 12,401 of DHMD01000070.1, forward strand.
ACTGGTGATGCAACGGCTACTACCGTTGACTTGACAGCTAACCTTTACCCAGGACAATATGTCTTTGCAATACGGTGTAAAGAGATTGTTGGTAGATACTATGAGAGTGATACCACTCGTTCTAGCATTTATACATATTATTACAATATATTGGGTACGGCGAATATCTCGTTCTCGTATTTGAGCGATGAGGACAAGATTTTGGTTTCTATGCCGCACTTTGACCAAAATGTAACAGGTTATGCGATAAAGTTTGGTAATTCTGCTCCGCAAATGATGACGATTAATTCGGACGGAACGGTTAGTTATGTTGCCGACTTTACGCAGTTGCCACTGTATCAAAAAACTACTGTAACAATTCTCGCTGGTGTGAAATCTGTTGCTTCGGGTGTTGCCGAAGTGCAAGATTATATCAAGGCTATCAAGGAAATTTCGACTGAATTTACCAACGATTATTCGGTGAGCAGTGCAATTTTGGCAATTAACGAAAACAATAAGGTGCGTACTCTGACTATTACCTTGGCTAATGGGGCATTAGATTTTACTCGCCTCGTTGAATGGGAAGTCTTGCTGGGCGACCGCTCAATGCACAAGGAGCAAATCTCTGGGCAAGCGCTAAAACAAGTTATGACTCGCAACTTAAATGAGTTGATTGCGAATGGCGGAGATTTGGTCGCTGGTAAATATACAGTAAAAGCGACTGTAACGTCTACCTCGGGGCTAACCGCTGCGTCAAACGATGTGATTTTTGAGGTGTACACTACTTTGCCTGCGATTACAGGAATAACAACCGATACAGTGGATAACGCTTACCTACAATGGGACGTTGTAGATGGTGCAGTGAGTTACACGGTTGCAGTCAAGAAAAATGGCAATTCGGTTACCGATATAAAACTACTTATGGGCGAATATGTCGTAACAGAGAATGGTGTAAGTAGAGATGTAATCAGAGTCAGTACCGTTGATTTGTTTACACAAAAAGGCTTAGGCAATTATGAATTTACAATCACGGCAGAATCGGGCTCAGAGTATGTAAACCCTTCGGAGGCGACATACAACTGGAATCTAAATAAGCAGTTGGCGACCCCTGTTGCCTCAGTTTACAAAAATTCGGACGGTGTGGTATATGCACACATTTTGGTTAGTCAATTTGCGTCTAGTTATCGTGTGAGTGTCAAGGGAATTATGGAAAATGGTGCTGACTATGTGGTTACAGCGGATAGAGTAAACGCGCAGCAGTACCAAGACGTACTTTTGCCAGAACTAAAAGACGCAGGTACGTTCCTAATCTCGGTTGTGGCTGTGCCTGCTGCTAATGCTGATAGGGCGGAGAGCGACCCTTGTGAGATTAAGTTTACAAACGACATTACCGCAGACAGACCGAGTGGAATTGCTGCTACTCAAAGTGAAAATGGCGTAACGGTATCTTGGGAAGCGAAAGAGTATAGGGTTTGGTCTGTAAATGAGCAGAACGAAGTTTCTTCTGTTACTGTGCCTCAAAATGTGTCGATTACAGTATCTACCTTGACTGGCGAATATTATACTTATTCGGGGAGTGCTGCCGAGGTGTTGAGTGCTGGTAGTGCGGGTAACTACACCTTTGTGGCCAGTCAGAGCGAAATTGTGCAAGGGCTGATAAACTTCCTAAATGAGAAAAAACAAAGCACATATCTCGTTTACTTTACTGCAACTGCTGAGAGCAATTTGATTGCGGATAGTGCGCAAATTCCTACAAGGCTTGCTTATCAAGTAACCTTGGGGCAACCTACTCTAAAACTGCAAGGCGAGGGTAGGTTGGTAGAGGATGGCACTCTAAACTTTGCAGTGGGCAACCTTGATGCTGACGCAAATGGTGTAATTGACGTAGAGATTTTGAAAGAGGGCGTAGTTATAGTTTCGCTATACGCACAATCGACAAGCGCTAGTGGAAGCGAAAGGATATACACGTTGCACGGCGAGGATATGGCTGATTATGCTGGCTCGAATTACATTATCCGTGTGCGTGCCGCTCAAAACGGAATCTACAAGGCGAGTGCGTACAGTTCGACCGTTTCATTTAATTACGCAAAATATGTCGGTACAGTGAGTGGGGTAATTGTTTCGCAAGAATACACCGCTGCGACTGGCGAGGGCGAAACTGCTACTCCTGCTAGTTACAAACTCAACGTGAAGTTTGATGCGTTGAGTGTGGCTTGTACATATACTGTAACGATGAGTTATGGTGGGTTTACCTATGAATTCGTGCGTGGGGCTAATGCTACCGAATTTACACTAAACTACTCGGGTAACTCGGAGGCAAATGCTGCGTTGCAAGTGGCTTGGGGCGCTACTCCTCGGAGTGATTTGACCCTAGCGTTTGTGATTTCAGCAACACCAGTTGATACGACTTTTGCTGAAAAACAAGACACAAATTATGTTTATGCGGTAGGTAAAGTTGCCGCTCCTACAAACTTTGTATTTACTCAAAACGGTAACGAGGTTAGTGTAACTTGGGCAGGCGATGCAAACTATGCGTCTAGTGAGTATACAACGACTTACACGCTGAATATCACTTATAAAGGTAATTCTAGCACGACTGCTGCAACATTAATAACATCTGCTACCGTTACAGTAAATGGCGGCGATGTGCCAACATACACATTTACAATTCCTGACAACACTGCTCCATACTTGTTTGCTCTCGAGATTACAAATATTGCGGTAACAAGAGATGGTAGTCAAGTTGCTGTTTCTACTGATACTACTACTGCAAATTGGGTAAATACCCAAGAAAACGGAGATGCGAATGTATCGGTAGATTATAACCCAGACGAGGGTAAGTACTATGTAACGGTAAATCACGAATCTGGCAACGGTACTGTATTTGTTGGGCAAGAATACACCTTGATTATAGATGAAACTGCGATTTTCCAAGGTGTAGTTGCTGCAACAAACAGTAATAAAACTATTATAAGAATAGATGATACTGCGACCGCTGGCAAGTTGATGAATATTGCGAATGTCAGCACAACGGTTACCTACAAGTTGATAATTAGTGATGCTGTGGCTACTACGGTTGACGGTGCAAAACTGGTTGGTGTGCGTGGGACGACCCAAAGCGGTACGCTAGATATGCCGATTGTAATTAACCAAGCCCCATCAGTAATTTTGGATACAATCGCTGGTACTGCAAGTTGGGATAATGTAACAAATGCTACAAAATACCTATTTGTAATCAAGTCTAATAGTGATACGGTTTATTTTACTGAAATTGGGGCAACAGAGGGTAATATTATCCATAATTTTGCTGACGAGTGGAAAAAGCTCGCTGGTGGCGAGTACACGATTGAGGTGAGTGTCGCAAATGACCCTGCCAACAAGGTGTATGTTACTAGCAATGCAAAATTTAGTCAGACTGTTACCAAAAATAATGTAATGGTTTCTGCTATACCTACTTATACAACTTATGGTAACGGAAAGGGCGATTTTGTAACAAGCATTTCTTGGTCTTATGTGAACCCTATTGTAAATGAACCGCTACCTATCGAGAGATTTGAGGTATCGTTGATTTCTGTGGACACTGGTACGGTATATACTTTGGACAGTAGCAAGATTATTGTTACAAATAACACAACAAACTCTGACTATACGCTGACACTTTCGGGTAGAGATTTAACACAGACAAATTATCCAATAATAGGCTATGACCCAACGAGAACAATGCCTGTCGGCGAGTACGCTTTGGGCTTGGTGGTCAAAGCGGACGCAAATGACAAATATTCGCAAGATTCGATTATAGAGTATTCTGGTAAGCCTTATGTCAACAAATTTGGCGTGGCAAAAATTAGTGAGGAAAGTAGCGCATTTGGCGTTGCTCCTGAATGCTACTTTACGATGAATAACGGCGAAATGGTTATGACCGAGCAGCAGAAAGGCTGGTTTAATTCGTACGAAGATGCGTACGGCTTCAACAGAAAATACCTAGTTGTGTCTACATTGGGTCAAGACCTCAACTTGGCGACAAGTTATAGGGTTACACTCAACGGCACAGACTTAGGGCTAGTGAGCAAGCAAGGCGCTGCGTTTGACTTCGCTACTTTGCAGGCTAATAGCAACAAGTTGAGTTTGGGTAGTCTATGGACAGCGGGCGAAAACACGATTACCATTATGCCTACTACTAGCAGCGAGAACTTGAGCTACTATGCGTACATTGATGGTCTGGTTATTTATACACTTGATAGTGCTACCGCAATCGAGAACTTGACTACCGAATACACGATAGTAATGTACGAGAAATTTAGTGCGCCTAGCGACCCAAGGCTGTATATCGAATATGACGATGTGGCAAAGCACAACATTAGCAAAGTAAATGTTACTTTTGCAAATTCTGCCGCTGGGTATCAGTATTCTGTATTGTTGCGTTATAAAGATTACTATGACAGCAATACCGAAAAGTCGATTTTGTTGGGGTCTGATATGGTCGCAACTTTTGCTGGTTCGCAAAATATTGGGCTAGAATTATACGAGTATTTGGCACATTTGGGGCCTCACGAAATCTGCTTTGAAATTTGTCAGACTGGTATCGAGAATTTAAGTAATTCGCAATACTATGTAACTAGTAAGCCTAGCGTAACGGAGTGGTTTACATACACGACCTCAGTGCAAGAATTTGGCACGAAACAAGTGGAAACAGGCAGAAAAGTGAGTCAAGTTACCGAGATTGTGTACAACAATCAAGACGAAAATAAAGAATATATGACTAACGGGCATTTGATGTGGAATTTGCCTATCAATGCGTACAGTATCAAGGTTCGCTACTCTGTGATTATGGCGGACAGCAGTATGCTGCGTCAAAATTCGTTCTCTGCTATTTTATGTGTAGATGTTGATGAAAATGGTCAAATTTCGTATAGATTAGAGGAAAATGATAAAAACCTATTCTATATTGATAGTGAATATGTGTACTTTGATATGACAAAGTATTTCTATAATGATAGCACAGTATTGAGTACAGTGCGTCCTGACGAGGTTTACTACCTTGCAGGTAAGTATTATTACCAAATCGCTGCTGTGGCTCTGGACAAGGAGGGAAAAGTCGCTGCTAGCCGAATTTTTGACCCAGTCAACAAGTTTGGTTTCAATGAGTATATATATAAGGATATTATGTATCCGCACTCTCCTACAAATGCAGTGATAAGTAAGGATGGTTTGCTCACTTGGGATTATATTTCGGTAGCAGAAGATAGGTACTCAAATAGCGAGCAGGTATTCGGTATTAGGATTGAAACCAAAAAGGTCAGTGGCGAGGCAAATGAGCCAATAATTATTAAAGATATTACTACTCGTGAATTTGACATTTCTAGTTATCTAATTGCAGGTGGTGCGAATAGCAACGCAGTATTTGTATACCGTATATCACCTGACGACTATTTCCTGAATAGTAAGTCTACAAAGGCTGATTTTGCGGGGGATTATGCAGACAGCAGTATAATGCCTAGCATTTCGGCTAGTTGGGCAGGTGCTAGCACGATTAATTACGAAATAACTGAAAATGAGGACAGGCTCAGGAAAGTGGCTGGCGAGTTGAGTGAAAACGGTGCTAGTGCAGAATTTGTTATCAGTATGTTGCGAGTAGAGTCTGGTGTCGCTGCGGGGTTGGACGGAAATGCAACTTACGACTCAATCAAGAATATGTCGATTGACTTTGTGGACTATACATTTGCTCCGATTGCACTAGATATTGATCGCCTGCTACATGGTACGGCAGAGAGGAGTTACTCATACAATATGCTCAACGTCCTAAATGAGCAAGATGAGGCGACAAGACTCGCTTGGATAGAGGACAACAGGCTGATTTCGGGTGCGTACTATGTTAAGGTGGAATTGCGTCCTGTAAACCACGCATACTACACATCTTCGGTTGCAAATGTAGTCAAGGCGGTAAAGGAAATGTGGCGTGTCCGCAGTGAGCTGGAAACTACCCTAACTGGTGAATACCTCACAACCAAGGCAAAGACGGATGCTACTGCAAGTCCAGTAAATCAGAACGACCGTAATTGGGCAGAAACCGACCACAAGGAGGCTAAACTTCGCTTTGAAGTAAATAGTCTCGTAGGTGCGGACGGCGAGTGGCATTTGCCTAGTCAAGTTACTGTGAGAGTAAAACTCTGGAATGGTACGGGCTATTCGGCAAATTCTACATACGAAGTTACATACAATTTGCCAAATCTCGCTGACTTGCTCGGCAATCCAAACATTACCGAGATTACTAGCGAGGAGGGTGATGTAATCGTATCTAGGTACGGCAATATTAGCACATATTACACCGTTTCTATCGATATTCACAAGTTATTCGATTACACCGAAAATTATGCGGCAGACTTCGCTGGTGTGTACCACCTCGACTGGGTAATCAATGACGATGATGTGGGTGGCGAGAGTGATTCGCAACACACAGACGGCACAACTTGGTACTCATACACGAGGGATATCTGCCATTATACCGTTATTCAGACTCCAATCCTTGATTATAGGTTGGATATGCAGAAAGCAGGTAGTACATATTACTACATTCTCAACTGGGCGCTAACTCCAAACAAGTTTAGTTATCAAGTAAACGAGGATATAGACTACAACCTAAACATTTTTGCATTTGAGCAGCAAGCAGACGGCAGTTATCTATGTGATACTGCGTACAACGGGCTTGATGCGTTGAACAAAAAGTTTTTCTTGCAGAAAGAGAGTGGAAATTCTAACACGACCTCGTACGGGTTTAAGTTGGAGAAGTATGCGACAAACTTTGGTACAGTATACCAGAACGCAGACGGTAGGCGTTGTTACATCAACGAAAATACGAATATCGGTCTGGAACTGACTCCAAACAAAAAGTACAAATTCTACATGTATTTGAGTCCAAAGACGCAAGCAGGTAGCAACAACGACCCTAATGTGTTCTACTACTTGACTTCGGAAACTTCTGCTCCACAGGAGTACGTTTACAAGACGATTTCCCCAGCATTCTCTGACGCAAGTGTCAGCGTAAAGCAGGGCGATGTGTATGTAGTGGAGGGGCAGCAGAACTTTGAGTCAGCCAAAATCTACAATATCCCAGCTTCGCAATACGGTAACGGATACAACAACGCATTTGAGTTGTATGTATACGACACCCAAGACGCAGCCGCAGGGACAAACGCTAGTTGGACAGAGAATCAAGAGGCAAACGGCACGTATCTCGCTCACCACATTATTACCACCCTAAATAATGCGGGCAGCGGTACTCAGCCACTCTATGTTGTGCAGAATTATGTACCTCGTAAACTAGCGGCATTAGATTACTGGCGTAATTCGGACGGTTCGCTCCGCCAAATCGGTACTCTCAAAAACGAAAAAATGGGCAACTCGACATTTACTACGATTTTGCTCTATGATTTCGCACTCGATGAGTTGCTGGGCGACAAGGCTGACGTTCCAATCACGTATTACTGTAAAATCAAATCGTGGATAGATAATAACGAGGTAAACTGCAACGCAAACCTCGATAGTTCGGGTAAGCAAGTTGGGTTGAGTGTCTATGGGGAAGATTGGTTGAAACGCTATATTACGACTGACGCAAACGAGATTGCGAACTATTTGCCAAATCTCGCAAGCAAGGTTGTAGAGAGTGAATTAGCAGATTTCAATGTGCTGAACCCAAGTTATTACTTTACATTCCAGCACACGATGCGTTTTGCACAGCCAAGCATTAGCAAGATTGAGATTCTCAATGAGGCGGGTGCTAGTGATGTTGTGGGCGACTGTGTCGCAAGTTACGACGTGTCTAGCAATGGCGTAACGGACGGATATATTTCGTCTGAATCGGACGAGAATTACTACTTCAAGATTTATCTCGACAACGTCTACAATAGCGACCCTGTCGTTACTGCGGACAAGTACATTAGGTTAGATGTAGCAGCATACCCTTATGACAGTAGCGGAAATATCAACATAAACGGTACGCCGACCGAGAGTAGGACGGTTACATTCAAGGTGCGTTATGACGGCACAACGAGTTATATTATAATTAGCGATGCGGACGGAGCAGAGAGTGGCGCTAGGGCGATGTACTACTGGATTGATAGTATTTTGCCTAACAAATTGCACTTTGCTGCGACTGCGGTAATGGGCAACCCTGACCAAAAAGACGCAACAAACGGCACAAACGTTGGTGGCGACAATACTGCAAACAAATTTGTAATCAAGTCAAATTCGTCTACACAAACTTATTACGATATGGCTAGGTCGTTTGCAGATAGTTACCAGAGTAATGCGGTTACACTGACCGTCAAAAAACAGTACGCCGCTCCAAAAATCTCATTGAGATATGACAACACTACTAACCCAAACTTGGTTAGTGGTCAATATACCAACAAAACTAACGGGTACGAAACTAACGTCTTGTCTGACGGGGGGTATGCGGGTATGGCATTAAACCCATACTTGTATGTGGACGGCGGCAGTTATGATATTATCGGTGCGCAAGGCGGTGCTAATGGCTACGAGTATCAGCGATTGAGTAGCAACCAGTACACCAAATATGAGCTGATTTTCTCATACAATGGGCGTACTTCTAGTCCGTACATATTTAGCACTGCGGATATCAATAGCGCTTTGACTCGGTTTGCCTCGGCGGTGCGTGGACAGACAAATTGGAGTTATGACTATTCTAGTTATTCAGATTTGTATCCTTATGAAACGGCGTGTCTGTACACCAAACTTTACGACTTTGTAAACAGTGGCGTAGCGGAGGGTGGCTACCACGGTGGAGTAGTGAGTATGTCTATTCGTGTAGTTGCTCCTGACGATGAGAGTAATGCGGGATATTGGGTGAGCAGTGCCTACAATGAGGAAACTACCCTCGCATTTAGCGTAAGGCTAGAAACGGTGCAAACCTCATTTGACGCTAGCAAAGCCGAAATCTATGACGAGGACAATTTGAGGCATATGGCTACTATGTATGCTCAAAACGGATATTATTACTACTATCAGAGTAAAATCCCATTCGAGTATAAGGCAATTTCCAAAAATGTGAAATACCGTGTATATCTCACTCGTGATAACGTAGATGGCACACGCCTCGTGTACTCGTATGACACTTTGAGGTTGTTGAGCGACCAAATCAATGGTCAGGACAAGACTGTTTGGACGGCGACTGATAATACATTCGGTGCGACAAACTCGGGCAACCTCGCCGATATCTTGTCCCAAAACATTTTTGGCTCAAACTACAATGACGCTGGTAAGAACCAGTGGTTGTTGGGTGGCGAGTGGAATATCAATATTCTTGCTTACGCTGATAGCAGTATGAATGATGACTATATTACTCGTGGCTTCGATAGTCGCACGAGGACATATCAGCCAACCTTGCAGTTGGTCAACGATGTAAATTCGGTAACGGTAAAAATGATTGTCAATACTACAACGGGCGAAGTGGGGGGCTTTGACGAGAATTATCAGAGTATAATTAGTTATAATTCTAGCGTCAATAGAAACGGTAACTTGTCGGTTAGTAAGGCGGAATTTACATTCAATAATACCGCAGATATGGCTCAGAAAACCGAAATGCTGGGCTTCGGCAACCTTACCGATTCGTTCCCGACACGGTACAAAAAGGTGCTGAGGGACTTTATCGTAACAAACTATGTAAACCAAAGCACTGTAATCGGTGGCAAGTATTATTACAAATTTAGATTTGTAGTCGACTCAAATTCTCAATATAGCGAATTTTTGCTGGATTCGGATAGCACCGCTACGTTTGAACTTGAATACTACAAGCAACTCAACGAAAATGATATCACAGTAGAGGCAATGCAATCGGACACCTCGATAGCGTTTAGTAGTTCGGTTGCCAAGATAAACACAATCAAGAGTATGAATATCGGGCTGGTGCAGAATATCATCAATGTTGGCACGCAAAAAATCACGACAGCAAGGTTGCAGACATTGGACGCTGGCGAAAATTGGAACTTCAATGGTTCTATGTCATTTAGTCAGTCGAGAGCAGACTGCTTTAGTTCGACATCATATACGCAATCAGAGGCTAATAACCTCACTTCTCGTGGTTATGTGTCTAGTAGTTATGTGGGCAATATTCAGGCTGGTAAAAACTACTTTAGGTTCTACCCAGTCCAAGACCCAACGGACGCAAAATACAATCTGTTGCGTACGGGCTTCTACATTGAGCGTGTCGCAGACTTTGTTGTTCCAGACGCACTCTGTCCAACTGTAAGGCTAACTTA
>DHMD01000070.1:22710-22869 GCA_002405615.1 Christensenella sp. UBA4651
AGTTCAGAGGGCGGCGGTAGTTCGCAACGTTCTACAACTAGAAGTCATAGTTGTCCTACGGAAGAAAAGGTTTGGTATGACTATAAAGTAGATTGTGAAGCTTGTAATCATACAGGTAAAGTTACAGTAACCGAAACGGTTCCATGTACTGCTGGATGT
>DHMD01000037.1:0-13690 GCA_002405615.1 Christensenella sp. UBA4651
AATAGTGAATTTTTTCTCCTGCAATATCCATATAATCTTCCGCCCCTTGCCCCGCTATAACAAGCACATCACGAGGCGAAAGTTTATTGATTGTAGTTAGTATGGCCTCTTTCCTATTTTGTATGCAACAATAATTTTGCGTAATCGGTTTGATACCCTCCTCTATTTGCGAAATTATAGCCTGTGGGTCTTCTAACCTAGGATTATCACTCGTAATCACTGTAAAATCCGCTTTTTCTCCGCTAATTTTACCCATAATACTGCGTTTTGTGGTATCACGATTTCCGCCACAGCCAAATAATGAATAAAGTTTGCCATTAGCTACCTTGCGAATACTAGACAAAATATTAGCCAAACCGTCTGGCGTATGAGCATAATCTACCACCGCAAAAGCACCATTTTTTAGCGGGATAATATTGCACCTACCAGATACAAAATCGCACGAACTTAAACCGAGTGAAATCGCACTTGTTTCGATACCTAGTCGCAGGCACGCCAATGCAGCGCCGAGAGCATTATACAAATTAAATTCGCCAATCAACCTTGTATTCACAGCACGCAACTCGTCATCGAGATTGACGATATAACTCGTCCCCAACATACTCATAGTTATACGAGTTGCGAAACAATCGCACGGATTTTTGAGCCCAAAAGTCGCAATTTTGCCCTCTTTTTGCGATAAAACATACTTTTGAATACTCATATCATCAATATTAGCCACTTTAATTTTGCAAAATTCGTCTGTCAAAAACCTCAATTTTGTATCACGATAATTCTCAAAAGTTTCAAAAAAGTCTAGGTGGTCCTGAGTAATATTCGTAAGTATCCCCGCATCGCAAACAACGCCCGCCATTTTGTTGAGATAAATTGCGTGCGCACTCACCTCCATAACTACATAGTCAACTTTTGCTTTTGCCATCTGAGCAAAAATTTTGTGCAATTCTATCGGGTCTGGTGTCGTGAGTTGCGAGTCAAATTTCTGTTCCCCAATCATATTGCAAATCGTACCAATCAGCCCGACCTTGTACCCAGCCGTTTCCAAAATGCTCTTTAACATATAAGTCGTAGTTGTCTTGCCATTCGTTCCAGTACACCCAATTAACTTGAATTTACTGCGAGGGTTGTGATAAAAATTGCTAGCCATTCGCCCCATAGCCGAACGCACATCGGCGACAATGATTTGAGGAACGGCAACATCTAACAAAATATGGTCGGTAACAATCGCCACCGCTCCCACCTCAACCGCCACATTCGCCAAAGTATGCCCGTCCGTATTTTGCCCTCTAATGCAAAAATACAAGGAATTTTTGACAACATCAGCAGTGCTACAAGTTATATGCTGTATTTTTGCGTCAAAAAAATTGTGTGTTTGATAATCAATATTACTTAAAATTTGGGATAATTTCATCTTTTTGCTCCTTTTTATTAATTATACAATGCCGCCTCACGCAAATTTTGTCAAAAACAAAACAAGTCATTTTACGACAAAAGTTATTTTATGAGAAACAAGGTTTCTTGCATAGCACCCCGCACACTACTCCGCTCGTGGCACTGTTCCCAAAAATACTATTCCGCCAGCAAAGAGCATTTCGCCAGCGGGCACATTTTGCCAAACCACATAATCACCCTCGCCGTCTATCTCGTATTCCAACTTCATTTTTTTGAGCATAGTTACCGCCTCAGTGATTGACAGCCCCACGAGATTTGGCACTTCTATATTAGGCTCTAGCTTCTTTTGGTCCTCTGTCAAATTTGTCGGAGCGATATTTTTGTAGGTAAACAGTCCGCTGAACACTTGCTTTGCATACGGCGCCGCAACCATACTACCATAGTACACACCCGTTCCCGGCTCATCGACACAAAGCAGTAGCACATACTGCGGGTTTTCGACAGGGTAACACCCCATAAAACTCGACACATACTTCCCGCTAGCAATCCGCCCGTCCTGATACTTTTGCGCTGTTCCCGTCTTACCACCTATTCGATACCCTGGGACGAAACTATATAACCCTTTTGTGCTAACTACCCCCTCCATTAATTGCGTAACTGTACTCGATACAGATTTATCCAAAACCTGCCGAACTGGCATCGCCGCAAACTCCTTTGTCGAGCCGCCCGCACTGGTAATTGATTTGAGAAAATGTGGCTTATACAAAGTGCCATTCACGACAGAGCAAACCCCAGTTATCATTTGTAATGGCGTAACCGCCACCGCCTGCCCAAACGAAATCCTAGCAAGGTCGACATTTTTGACCGAATCTTTGTTCATCATAATACCCGAACTTTCTCCAAAAAAGTCAATCCCCGTAGCACTGCCGAAACCGAATTTTTGCAAATAACTATATAGCGTATCCTTGCCCATTCTCAATCCCAAATCCATAAACACGCAGTTGCAACTATTCGCCAAGCCCTCCGCCAAAGTCTGCGAGCCGTGCCCTCTCGTCCGCCAACATTTTATCCTTTCGCCGTCCACTATCCTGTACCCTGGGTCAAAAAACCGCTCATCTACATTAGTAACCCCCTCGCTCAAAGCCGCCGAAAGCGTAAACAACTTAAACGTACTTCCCGGCTCATACACGTCTACAATATTTACATTTTTGCTGTATAGCAGCAACTTTTCCACATCATCACGAGGCGGATTATTTAGGTCAAAACTAGGGCGGCTCGCCATACCTAGAATTTCGCCATTATTTGGGTCCATCATTATAGCGGTTACACCTTTTGCCTGCTGCTCCACAATCGCTCGGTCGATGACTTCTTCCAAAACTCGCTGAATACCGATATCAATAGTTAGAGTTATGTCGCACCCCGCAATTCCGGGAACAAAACTCGTAGTTGCGTTCGACAGTTCCATACCAGTAATCGTACTTTCGGTAAGTGTCTGCCCATTTATCCCCGTTAGATAATTATTGTAATACGCCTCCAATCCAGCCTGCCCCGCATTGTCAATCGTGGTTAGCCCCAACACATTCGTCAAATACTCGTTATAAGGATACTGCCTAGTGCTAGTTTCACTAATATAAATTCCCGACAAACCGCTCTCCAAAAGTTTGACCGCCCGTTCTCTATCCACCTGCTGTGCCACCAAACTTTCACTCACATTCTTCTTTTTTGCCTTTTCTAGCGTTTTGGGATAATCCAGCCCGAGAGTTTCCGAAACGACACGAGCCACAGCCTCAGGTTCTGTAATATTACTCCCACGCAAGTAGACATTATAACTCGTATAACTACTCGCCAAGACGTTGCCATTCCTATCCAAAATCTTGCCACGAACCCCCGCAATCGGCAAATCTCGTGTCCACTGACTGATAGCCTTTGTCTGCAACCCCTTACCTTGTACAATCTGCACAACAAAAAGTTTGCCAATCACGCACAAAAACAAAAAGGCTATTATGCAAACCACGCACAATAACCTTTTGTGTAAACTATTTAGACTAAAAAATTGCTGCATATAGCCTCCCGAAAGACTACCTACCAAACAAATACGAAATAAATTTTGCCAATCTATTAAAAAAATTGTCAGTTGTTACAATATCAGGACTAACCGTAGGCGAAATGTCTATCGTACCGCCGTTACGCACAACATCACGCATATTTTCGGGTATTTTACCCTCTTCTGCCGTAATCTGCCCGTTAATTCCGTCCAGCTCACGCTCCTGCTGAACGAGCGTACTTTCAGTTAACCCCGTCTGCCGCTCAATATTACCGATAGCCAAAGCATTACAGATGACGAGTCCCACAAGCAAAACCAAGCAACAAGCCCCAGTCGCAATCCACAATTTCATTCTACTAGACGACTTTTTGGCAGATTTTGACGCTTTTTTGGCTTGCTTGGAAGCCTCAACCTCGTCAATCTCGATAGTAGGCGTTTCGAAAGTACGCACCACATCTTGGTACGATTTTGAGCGTTTCATTCGAGCCAAACTATCCTCGGCGGGAGCAGCAGAAATCACTTCTTCCTCCTCCACCTCATCTAGCGGCTCATCCACCGACTCGATAGTCTGCCTATCAATCTCGTTGTATACCTGATTCAAATTTGCCGCAGTATGAGAGGTCTCAAAACGAGCAGTTTCTCGCTCCACCTCGTCCATCATACGATTTAACTTTGTATTCTGTTCAACTTTTTTGTCGACCAACTCCGCAAATTCCTTTTCAGTCGTTGGTCGTTCCAAGGTAGCAGTCAAATTATCCTTTGAACTAAAAGACATAATAATATACTCCTATTTTTTATAATTTAGCACTACAACTTCTCGACAACACGCAATTTTGCACTGTGCGACCTAGAATTTTGAGCCAACTCATCAGCACTAGGCAAAATCGGCTTGCGGCTTATTTTTTTAACCTCTGCGGAATGATGACATACGCAAACTGGGAGTTTCTTGTCGCAAAGGCAATCAGTCGCCAGCATATTGAAGGCGTCTTTTGCAATTCTATCTTCCAATGAATGGAAGGTAATCACCGCCAGCCTTCCACCCTTGTTCAAGCCCTTGCGGACACAATCAATCAAAAATTCGCTCAGCCCGCTCAACTCGCCATTAACCTCAATTCGGATTGCCTGAAACACTCGCTTGGCTGGATGCCCGTTGGCAAATCTAAATTTAGCGGGGATACTATTAGCCACAATTTCGGCAAGTTCGGTAGTAGTTTGTATTCTACTCAACTGCCTAGCCTTGACTATCTCTAAGGCAATTTGCCTAGCAAATCTCTCCTCGCCGTAATCTCTAAAAATTTGAGTCAAACGCTCGGCAGAATAGTTATTTACCACCGTTTCGGCGTCTAACTTTTGCCCCTCGTCCATTGTCATTTTGAGAGGACCTGCGTTCATATAACTAAACCCACGCTCGGGATTGTCGATTTGGTAACTGCTCACACCCAAATCTACTAATATCCCGTCCAGCCCGCTGATTTCATTTTCAGCCATAGCCTTAACAAAATCCTTGTAATTTGAATGAACAAAAATCACTTTGCCTTTGGATTTTACCCGCTCACTCGCAGCCTTGATAGCCTCCTCATCGAGGTCAAAACAAATGAGAGTGCCTTTCTCATTTAGCCTACTAGCAATCACACTGCTATGGCCGCCTCCACCTAGCGTGCCGTCCATATAGACACCGTCAGGCTTGATATTGAGCGCCGAAATACACTCATTTAGCATAACGGGGATATGCTTAAATTCCATTATTCCCTCCCTAAACTTCACAAATTTCTACCAATTCGCAGTTCACTTGGTCGCAACTGGTCAGAAAATATTCAATGCCATTTTGCACCAAACGCAGCTTGCAACGACAGTTTTTGCCGTGCAAATGCCCATAAACTACATAATCAACCGCATATTTCTCGCACAATCTCGTGAACTCGGACGGCAACATCTTGGCATTAAAAGGCGGATAGTGAATCATAACTATTGACTTGTCCCCGTCCTTGCGTAGCGCTGCCAAATTTTTGAGTGCGAGTTCTAGTCTGATTACCTCTCGCTTAAATATTTTCTCGTCCTCTGCGTCCTTGAATTTGCCCTCAACCTCGGGAACAGTCCAGCCACGAGTGCCACAAATTACCACCCCGTCAAAACGAATTGCGTCATTTTGGAGGGCGAAACGCTCCTTATCCAGTGCAGCCCGAACTGCCGAAATCGATTTCCACCAGTAGTCGTGATTACCGCGAGTAAAGATAATTTTACCAGGAAGTTTGGACACCAAATCAAGGTCTGGTTTCGCCTCTTGCATATACATCCCCCAACTGATATCCCCTGGAACGAGTACCAAATCATCTGCCGAAACCTTGCTAATCCAGTCCGCTTGGATACGCTCAAAGTGGTTCTCCCAACCAGGGCCAAAAATATTCATCGGCTTGTCCACCGCAGTAGACAAATGCAAATCTCCTATCGCAAAAATTTTCATACATTACCTCAACATAATTTTATATTTTTTTGACACGATTTGCAAGTGATTTTGTGGTTTTTGTGCACAAATGATAACAAAATAGCCCAAAACTTGCGTTTTAGGCTACTTTTTGTAGAGATAAATCTTATGGTTTTGTTAGTTTTGGTCTGACAGATTGATTGGAGTCGTTGACGGAAACAACGGCATTTCAAAGAAACCTTGGCAGACATTTGTAGAAAATTCCTGACATTGTGGAATATGACAGTATCCATAACTAGGTATCAAAAGTTCGGTTTCTGCCACAATCTTGATAATCATCATCACGCAACCTTCCAGCGTAATAATGCTACCGTCAAATGTTCCCTGCGCAATAATCGCACTCGCCACCAATTCAACTTGGTACGGCACAATTGAGGCTTGCGGCAGGAACAACACAACATCTTGAGGAAGTGAAATCACTCCACTCGCCACACCTTGCACGCCATTTGCGTCAGTGTAGACAACCTCAATAGGAATATTCGCAATAGCAGATATATGAGCAAAATTAGGTCTATCAGTAAAACGAGTAACACTCAAATTTGAGAGAGTCGGCTTGACTGTCAGACTCGATTGCCCCGAAACAAAAGTCAGCGGATATGTTGGGTTTGCGGGAGTAAAATTGGTCAATTGAACTTGCGTATCGGTAACATGTTGCTGTTTTAGACACGCGTCAAAGACTTTTTTTACTTGAATACAAACTTTCTCACACAATCCACGCATAGGGTTATCGGTAATTGGCCCTGGTATCTGCTCTGTCCTAATTCCAGAAAAGAAAGACATTTTTTAACCTCCATAAGACTTGCCCGTACATTATATAATATGAACTAACCGCCAATTGTGTGAATAACTATATAAAATTTGTAACGATAAAATAAATTATAAAAGTAAAATTAAAAGCCAAAATGCTTAAATTTATTCGAAAATCGCACACCCCCATACAACGCAAAAAAGCATATACATCGTATATGCCTATTTTGCGATTTTTTAGGATTATGCAGCCCTACCCTTTAGCTCTACTACATTATAGCCGTCAGCACTAATTGTAGCTTTGGCACACCCTTCACCTACATAGTGAGCAATTCCGTGAGCCGATTCAGCACCTTCCGCAGGAGTAGTAACATTCAGTACTACATTTGCACCGATAGTTACATTTGCAGCACCACCTGGGTAACCACAACTATCAACTACGATAGCATCACCAGTTTGTTTGTAGCCATCATTACAAAACTCATAAGCTTTTGCTTCACCAGTTGCTGTAATAGTAGAGTTAGAGATATTAACAATACCACATTTGATGTAAACACCAGCAACATTACCAGTGATTGTAGCACCACCAATGTTCAAAGCTTTTGAGTTAGGCATATAGATAGCCGCTTGTTGCTCTGCAACAATATTTGCACCCTCAAAAATATTGATGATAACTTTATCCTCACCTACACTACCATTACCCGAAATGGCAGTATCATATTTTGAGGTAACAGTACCATAAATATTCAGAGTTGAGTTTTCTTGACCAACGTAAATTGTTGGTTTATCCAAGTCTGGAGAAGCCTGAGTATTTGCAACGATCATATCACTCGCAACAGTCAAAACACCTGCATTTTGAACCCAAACAGCCCAAGAAGCAGTCTCAAAAGTACCATTGCAAAGTACCAGTCTAGAACCAGCCTTTGAACAAGCAAGGTCAAAACCTTTTGCTGATGAAGTTACTTTGTGTCCACCAAAGTCAATAACAACATTGTGGTCAACTGAAATGCAACTTGTATCTTTTGCAAAATCAAAACTTTCTGTAACAAAAATCAATGATTTCTTTGCAGAAATTGCCGCTTGCAACTCAGTCTCGTTAGCAACATTAATTAGCACGAGTGTAAGCAGCTACTGCAAAGTTTGCAGAAGAAGCCAATTCGCCTTGTTCATTGTAGTAAGTAATGTATGCTGTGCTATTACTTGAACCAGTCAAGGTCATAGGTTTTGTATAGTTTGCAAAATCAAATACTACAAATCTGTTGGTATTATCAAACGCATAACGAATATTATAGCCAACCAATTCAGCCCAATCATTCTCGTCAAAAGCACTTGTATAACTTGCCTCATAAGTTGTTAGGTCAATAAAGTCATAACGCATTAAATCAAAATCCAACTCTTGGGCAGATTCATTCAAAGTTTTTGAAGTAGAGTAATTTACTCGTACCGTACTCTTATCCTCACCTCTTGCATAAGCAACAACAGTAAGTACATATTTACCAGCCGCTAACACAGTATCACCTTTTGCAGTCAAAGCAAAGTTTTCCATACTGTCTAGTGAAGCATTAATAACAGGTAATGAAACAAATTCACCGCCTTGAGCATTTGTAATCTTTGCACTCAAAGTATTTTTGAGAGACTCACTTACACCATCAGCCTTGTTGTTATAGAAACCAACAAAACCATCAGCACCCAAACCTGCAATTTTACCATAGTTCACACAGCCTTCGACAACAACAGTGTCTTCACTGAAATTACGATACCAAGGGTTACCAGTCAACATACCAACTTTATCACTAGATACCACATTACCATAGTTCACACAATTACGGAATACAAGTTGAGAATCAAAGTTGTTAGGATTGCTGTAAGTATAGCCACCCAAGAACAAACCAAAGTAACTAGCTTCAGAAACATAGTTTGCATAGTTTGTACAATCAACAAAAGACAATAATCCTGCATTTGAATGAGCAAGGTATGCACTTTCGTTATTGTCAGAAGATGTTACCATAGTACTGTTACCAGCATTTCTGATATTTACATTATTAAATGCAGCATATTCACCAGTAGCAACACCAGCGAAACTAGCAATATAATCACCCAAAAGAATGTCCAAATTAGAAACTTCTGCATTTAGCATATATTCGAAAATTGCACCGTCTGTCGAAATGAACTTATCAGGGTTCAAGCCTTTGATTGAGTAGTTTTCAGTTGCTGATTTCTTTGCGTCAAGATGACCGATAAACCAAGAGCAAGAACCACCATTGTAGTCAGCGAAGTCAATATCAGCAATCAATTTGTAGTAGACATCAGAAGCCTCACTAATTACGGCACTCTTAGTAGCAGCGTCATCAGTAGCAGCATATGTCGTGTAGTATGCTTCAAGTTTAGACATCATACCCTCGAAACCAGTCAAACTGTTAATCAAGTATGGATTTGCCTCTTTACCATTACCAAACTTGTAAACGCCGTTATCACCAGTAATGTTGAATGACTCGCTTGCGTTACGCAACATAAAGCACCATTTACCAGCGAAACCGTTCTCGTCTACGAGTTTAATATTAGCAGTCTCACAAGCAGCCTCTAATTCTTTCATTTGCTCTGCGCTCAATACAGGAGCAGCATTTGGAGCAGCGGCAAACTTTGCTGTATAAATAGGGTTTAGATCACCTTGTTCTTTGAAGAAAGCAACAGTATATGTGTTTACCTCAGCAGTATATTGAGCAGTATAAGTAGCGTCTGCTGTAACGATACTCAAAGCTCCCCAAGTTGAGAATGTGTAACTTGCGTAAGAGTCGCCATTTCTAACAGGTGTAGCAACACTTTCCACGCTAGGCTTGTCGTTGTATTTAACTTGTTGAGTAACAGTCTGTACATGTTGACTACCGTTTTCGCCCTCTACTACAAAGTAGCCATCGCCTGCGTCAAATGTAATAGTGTAGTAACGGTCAGTCTCAACATATTCGGCCGTAAACGCCATACCAGAACCAGTAACCCTAGTAGAGTCGGTCAAATTACGGTACTTATCAAATTCATAAGTGAAAGCGTCAGTAGGACTCTTTGTCGGTATAATCTCAGGAGCTACAACGATAGCACCATAGTCAAACAAAACCTCTTGATAAGTTTTTGAACCGTTACCAGTTACAAAGTAAGCATTTTCACCAGCATAAAAAGTAACAGCGTATTGTCTAACTGCCTCACCATATTGAGCATGGAACACAATACCATCGCCTGAAACCTTAGACTCGCTAGTAAGCCCCTCATACCCAGTAAAAGTGTAAACCTTGTCAACAGTTGCTTGTCTAGTAGGTTTCATTTCAGGAGCGATAATTTCAGCCTCCCATTCAAACTGTCTAGTCAAAGTCTTTTCAGCAGTGTTGCTAAAATACCCCTCGCCAGCGTCAAATGTAACAGTGTACATTCTAGTAGTTTGAGTATATTCTGCCTTGAACTCAATATCGCCTGATACAGTAGCACCCTCAGGGATATTAAATTTCTTGAAAGTATAGATTGTCGTGTTAGTCATATCCATTACAGGAGCATCGTTCGCAACGTATGGGTATGAAATAGTAGCACCATATTTCATTTTTACAACATTTGTGCTACTACCATTCTTGAACTTACCAGCACCAGCATTAAATGTAATGTCGTACAACCTGTCTTTTGCAGTCCAGTGTGCGTAAACAGTCGTGTTGCCAGAAACATTGGCAATCTTGTTGCCGCCACTAGCAGCATCGTACCAACCATCAAACTCAAAAACCTGAGCTGCAGTTGATTCGGGAGCAACCATTGAATAGCCAGTAGGCAATTCAATTTTGTCCCCGTATTTCAAGCCGTCATTTTGATAAGAGTCCTTAGTTTCACCGCTACCAACATCAATACTACCACCATTTGCATTAAAAGTAACAGTATATAGGATAGGAGTTTGCTCCCATTGCGCCTTGTAAGTAATAGACTGAGTAGCCTTACTATTTACAGTTGCGTCATATCCCATAAATGTGTAAGTGTAACTATTGTCAGCCGCTCTCGTAGGAGTAGCAGGCACGCTAATTGAAGCATCGTACTCATAATCACTAGAAACCGTAGTGGTAGGAGTACTCAAATGAGTATAAACACCACCATTTGCATCAAATGTAATAGTGTACATACGAGTTTCCTCTTTCCAACTAGCCTTGACAGTCAAGTTCTCAGAAACAGTCTGAGAAACATCTACATCCCAGCCATCAAAAGTATAAACCTTGGTATTGGTAGAATCTCTCTTTGGCAAATATAGTTTGCTCAAATCAAGTTTCTCACCCTTATTAACTTCCAAAGTATAACTTGACTTTGTTTCAGTCTCGCCTTCGATTTCAAAATATCCGCCGTTAGCCTCAAAAGTAACCGTGATTTTGTCTGTGCTACACCCAGCAAAACCAAAGGTACACAAGGTAACCAACATCAAGCATATCATCAAAGGGAAGACCAAAAACTTTTTGTTAAAAGATAACATAAAGTGATTTTCTCCTTTTGAAATTTTTGACAAATTCATCATTGATTTATCATAGTCGACATTATAGCATAATTAGAAAATACTGTCAAATGTTTGACCCTAAATTAATTATTCAATTACACCTTATTATGTGCAAGAAAATTAAATAAAATGCTGCCGAACGCAACATTTTACATTTTTACAGTAATATACAAATAATTCCGCCCTTTCCTTCATTTACAATCCGAGTGAGAGCCTTACGCATTTTCTTCTGCGCTTCTAGGGGCATTGCAGTAATTTTGGTATTAATCCCCTCGCTCATCAACTGATGAATGGTTTTGCCGAACATATTTGTCTGCCAAATTCCATCTGGATTATTACTAGCCTCGGTATTGAGGAATTGCACCAAATCTTTTGACTGTTCCTGTGTACCGACTAGCGGGCTAATTTCCGTTTCCAAATCCACACGCATAATATGCAGGCTCGGAGCAGTGGCGTGGATTTTGACACCCCAGCGGTTCGAACCCTGCTTGATAACCTCGGGTTCGTCCAACTGCAACTCGCTAACATCAGGCTGCACAACCCCATACCCAGTTTCAGCCACCGAGTCGAGAGCCGCACTCAATCTGTCATATTTTAGTTTCGCCGTGGCTAGCGATTTTATCTGCGCAATCAACTCAAAATCGCTACCAATTTGCATACCGCATTGCGAACTCAACACATTATAAAATAGCCCCTCTTTCGGTGCGAGCGTGTACAGAATTTTGCCCTCGCCCATCTCAATACTTGTCATCACAGTCGGCTCAAAATGCTCACTATCCTCAAAAAGGATACTGCCCTTATCAAAGTCCCCGATTTTCAGCACGTCCTTGCCTACACGCTCAATTTCGCCCACAATTTCCGTAATAATCTCGTTATCAAAAGGCAGCGCAGTTAGCCATTGCGGCATATTTACCTCGATTCCGACAAACGGAAATTCCTGCAAGATTTTATCAAAAATTGTTAGCACATCGTCAGACTTTAATTCAGCGACATTGATAGCCACCGCACTGACCGAATACTTCTGCTCCATTTGATTTGCCATAGCGACCGTTTCGGGGGCTGAGGGGTGAGTCGAATTGACAACAATTACAAAAGGCTTGTTGTGTTGACGCAATTCCATAACCAATTTGTCCACAGCAGGCGTGTAGTTTGCGCTGTCAATTTCGCCGAAACTTCCGTCCGAAGTCAGCAAAACCGCCACCGTACTATGCTCGGTTACCACCTTGCGAGTGCCGATTTCCGCCGACTCCTCGAATGTCATCGGCTCATCACTCCATGGAGTCTTGACCATACGAGCCTTGCCGCCCTCCATATGCCCTTGCGCACCCGCCACCAAATAGCCGACACAATCAATCAAGCGCACATTAGCGACAACATTATTCCCCAAATCTACTCGCACCGCCTCCGCTGGCACAAATTTGGGCTGTGTAGTCATAATCGTATTGCCGTCTGCACTTTGCGGCAACTCGTCCAGCGCACACGCACGCATATTTTCGCTACTGATATTAGGCAAAATAAATTGCTCGGTAAATTTGGTAATAAAGGTGGATTTGCCCACACGCACTGGCCCTACCACCCCAACATACAAATCACCATTAGTTCGGGTCGCAATGTCATGATAGATATTGTAAGGGTTCATTCTCTTTACTCCTTTGAACGATTTGTTACCCCTACTTTATGCCACCAAGTTACACATTATGACACAAAAACGAAAAGAAAGGCTACAAAAAGCCTCTCTCATATCAAAATAGAATTAATCCTCAGAAACATAGTCCTCTTCTAGCAACTTACCCACAAAATGTGTGTATACACTTTGGTCAATTTCCGAAGTGGTAGCACCGTAGTTTGCATAGTGCAAATAGTAGTTGTTTGTGTACTTTACAAAGAAGTAAATCTTGTCGCCGTCCACACTAAAGTTATTGACAATATCGCCCTTTGCGGTTACGCCAGACGGAATCATTGCAGTACCAGTCTGATCAGCCTTTGTAAAGTCCACACGATATAGCGAACTATCGCTCAAATAGTAGACAAAATTACCCTCAACCTTGACAATTTTGGAAATGATATCGCTAGCCAAGAATTTTACAGCAGTCTGACCAGCAATCTTGTAATACGAGTTTGTACCGTCTGAATAAAGGATAGAGGTTTCGTATTTTTTGCCAGTCATAGCAAATGACCTAATATCCGCACTACTACCATAAGCCTGCGCACTAACCTCGATTTCATCGTCTACAAAATTATTAGCAAAAATCTTGGCATTTGCACCAGTTACGGTCTTTACATAGTATAGGTAATCGCCGTTTGTGCCTTTTACCTCATAACTCTCGCCCTTGCTAGTATAAACATCGCTAGCCTTGTTCTCTACAAGGTCATAACTCTTTAACACAGTCGTGGTAGAGTCATCGTGGTCCTCAACAGTAAAGTAAATTTTTTTATCAATATCGCTCACAACATCAGTGCTGCGACTGTATGTCGGCATAGAAGATGACGAAACATGCTCCTCAGCAACTACATTTTGAGT
>DHMD01000037.1:13820-16155 GCA_002405615.1 Christensenella sp. UBA4651
GTCATATAAGCCACATCGCCGATTTGGTGCATTGTCCAACTAAAGCTCGTATTTTCACTGTCAGATGAGTAGATTAGGTCATTTGAACCAGCACGATCGAGCCTTACACGGTAAATGTTGATGTATTTTGACATAATCGTACCAGACTTATCACGCAAGTGATTAGGTGTAGCATAGTACAAATAGTCGCCAAAAATATACAACTTGGTATACTCAAAACCCGCAACCTTTGGCGCAATAATATCTACATTTTTGGGTTCATTGGTCTTGCTAAACCTGGTATTACCCGTATTGCCATTTTGAGTGTCATCAATAACTTTACCTTCGCCGTCTAGCTTCACACGGTAAATCGCAGCCTGCTCCACCTTGCCGTAATGGTTGGTGTCGCCGATGTCGTCAATACTCTTGTAACCATTGACAAAATAGAGGTAATCCCCCTTGGTTACAGCCAAACTACCATTACCAGTTACCATATCGTCCTGACTAGGACCATCGCCGAGCCTGCTGAGTCCACACCCAGCAAAAAGCAAGCCAACAGTCGCAATTATCGCAAATACACAAGCAATTTTGAAAAAAGTATTGTTAAAAATTTTTGAAACAGACATTCCAGTCTCCTTGAATACACAAAAGTAAATTTGTTATCATATATTAGCATTAAATGAGATTTTAGTCAATTATTTAGAGTAAATTAAAAGGAAAATATTATGAAAAGATTGGGATTTGACTCCGATAATGCTCATATCGTCAAAATTGCCACCCCCGAGCCGCAACAAACTGAGGACAACAAATCAGGCTTTGATATAGTTAAATTATTGCAAATTTTACCGAAACTAAACCTAAACGGTCTTTTGGGCGGGCAAAATTCTGATGCCACCTCAGATAATCAGCAATTCGCTTCCACTACAACACCAGCGGATAACCCAAGTATGGAGTTTGGTCAGACGCAAAACCTAATGGCAGCACACAATGTCGCCTTGGCAAAATCATCTCTCGAAACCCATATCAACCTCGTGAATAAATTAAAGGAGTAAGCGGAACGAACCCAAAAGGAAAAAGCACCGAATGGTGCTTTTTCATTATAATTTATTCTCCTACTCACTATTATCCACAACGACATAGGTATTAGGGTCAGTGCCGACAGGGGCAAATACCGCAGTGATGATTGAGCCGTAAACATCCTTTTTCTTGAATTTGACAGACTCATCAAAACTCAACTTGTTGCCTGCACTATCCATCCAGTACATAAATTCGTAATTGTCAATCGCCATTGTCGAGCAAATTATATAATCATCATCAGTCATTTCGGCAAAATTTGCCCCAACAACCATAGCCACTCCACCGTAGGTAGACTGCACTGCGACACCATCGACATTACCGCCGCCCGCAATTTTTAGTCCAGAATATGAGCCTGCGGTGGTTTTTGTATAAATATTGATAAGATTGCTGGTCATTAGTCCCTTAAACTCCAACGCAAGAGCATTGTAATTTGTATTAGCGAAATACATCACGCCTATCGCTATCAATGTGTCTGAAATATTGCTGCTAGAATATACTACATCATACCAATTCGTATTGTCGAACGAAAATTGCGATATTATATGTCCCGCTGCTGGTGTAATTGTTAATGAAATGAACTTAAATTCCTCGTCATTACTATAATATGTTTCATAGGCTGTGGTGCTACCTGTCATTGTGACTTTGTACCAGTCTGTCCAGTAGGCGTACAGGGTAGTGTCGATGGTAAAGATTGAGGCGGAAATCGCTGGTGTGCCGTCTGCGTTGTAGATTTTTGTACCGCCACCGTTAGCGGCTGTGTAATAACCACCAAATGCATAACCTATCTTGGTAGGTGTTGTTATGCTTGGCATTGAGGATTTGTAAGTCGCTTTTACCGAGGCAGTTCCCGCTGTGGTTGCACTTTGGTTGTTTAGAGTTACTGTGTAGGTACCTGCTGTCCAGTAGGCGTACAGGGTAGTATCGGTGGTAAAGATTGAGGCGGAAATCGCTGGTGTGCCGTCTGCGTTGTAGATTTTTGTGCCGCCACCGTTAGCGGCTGTGTAATAACCACCAAATGTGTAGCCCGTGCGGGTTGGCGGAGTGATTGAATATAGAGCCTCGCCATATATTGCGATATCTCTCGTCGTTCCCGTCGAGGTTGCGGACTGGTTATCAAAAGCAACACCTGCGAAAGCTTTCCAGTAGGCGTAGAGGGTTGTATCCGTAGTAAAAGGTGAGGCAGAAATCTCTCCCCAACCATGCTCATCATATATCATCGTACCATCGCCGTTGGTTGCTGTATAATATCCCCCAAACGCATAGCCTGTCTTGGTTGGTG
>DHMD01000016.1:0-10167 GCA_002405615.1 Christensenella sp. UBA4651
CATTGTCAGCATTTGCGCTTGCATATCGGTAGGAAACCCTGGATACACAGAAGTTTCGACAAAACCCACACTTTTCAATATTTTTGGACTTCGCATATAGATTTTACCACTTTTTATACCAAAAACGCAACCAGAATTATGCAATTTATCAATCAAAGTAGCAAAATTTTGTGGATTGACCCCCTCCAACTCGATTTTGCCACCAGTTATAGCAGCAGCGGTCAAGTATGTTCCAGCAATTATTCGGTCGCCAATCGGAGTATATTCACACCCACTCAACGCACCAACCGCTTCAATTTCTATCGAACTCGTACCTGCGCCCAATATTTTTGCGCCACATTTGTTCAAAAAATTAGCCAAATCGACAATTTCTGGTTCTCTTGCACAATTCAAAATCAGCGTTTTGCCTTTCCCTAATACCGATGCCATAATAAGATTTTCGGTCGCCCCGACACTAGGGAAATCCAAGACAACCCTACCACCATTCATTTTGGACGCATCACAATTTATGATACCGTGAACCTCTTGGATTTTTACATTCAAATCCCGCAAGCTTTTGAGATGCAAATCAATCGGACGAAGCCCTATATCGCAACCACCCGGATACGCAAGCCTTGCTTTTCTAAACCTAGCCAAAAGTGCACCCATAGTAAAAATAGATGAACGCAGCATTTTTGCAACCTCTACTGGCACAAACTTTGCAGCAACGCTAGATGAGTCGATAATCATTGCATCATCTTGATATGTAATTTTCGCCCCAAGTATTTCCAAAATTTTTGCCATATTCTTGACATCGACAAAATCGGGGTAATTATGTAACACCACCTCACCCGAACATATTATACTAGCCGCCATAATAGGCAAATATGCATTTTTTGCACTGTCGACAGCGATTTTGCCATCAAGTTTATACCCACCTGTGATTATATATTTACTCAAATTTTTACCTCAACTTTTTTGATTTGGCCACTATTCTCAGGCAATTTAGCAAAAAGGAAACTACCGAAACAGCGGTTTTGTCTATAAGTATAATATGATAAAAAAATTTTTTAGGCACAGAGCACTTAGGCAAAAATAAAAAGCCCAACAATTGAGCTAAATATTATTTGAGTATCATCAATAGGTCTTCTAGACTAGAGTAAAGGTCCTCTTCCTCCTCATCGAGGTTATCACCCTTGGTTGATAGTAATTCCTCAATTTCATTTACCAAATCTTGGCGTTGAGCCTCTGCCTCGTCCTCGTCATCACTATTAATTGCAGAACTACGGGCGCTAATATTGCGAAGCTTTTCACTCAATTCACGCTTGGTAATCTTGCTAGGGCGGCTGTACTGAATGTCTAGACGCAATTTTTGGTCGTACATATGGTCATTACCGTCCGTACCATCGGTATCAACCGTCATTAGAGTTTTGCCCCCCGCACGCAAGAATGAAAGCAGCGGAACTAAATCTCCCTCACCTGTTACAAAGCAGTACCCGTTGATAAAAGGCTTTGCGTGGAACATATTAACCGCATCAATAATGATACGGGTATCTAGTTGAGATTTTGCCCTCTTTTTGTAGCGCATTGTAGGCACAGAATCAAAGCCGTACTTCTCGATTAACTCATCAAACTTCATATGCTTACGCTCGTTGAATCCGTAAACCTTGCAGTATGATAACTTGCCGACTTTTCTAACTTGCTCCAAAATATCCTTGAAAACTGGTAAACTAACCTTTGCATTGTCAATATCGATAAACAAAGCGATTTGCATATAAAAATCCTCCAAAATTTATTTTAACTTGATGTCTTTTCTTTTGTAGTAAAACAAGTATTGCTGGCAATAGCCACTATCAGAGTGAAACTCCTGAACGAACCAATCCGCAATCTTTGAACGATTGGTTAATTCCCCGCCGAAATCCTCACGATAGACTTTGTCAATCCACGTATCGACAGGAAACACATCATACCGCCCTAGTCCAAACAGCAAAATGCAGTCGGCGACCTTTGGTCCCACACCTTTGAGCGAGAGCAGCATCTTGCGGGCAGTTTGGGTATCAGTAGCGGAAGTCAGAGCGGTCAAGAACTCCTCATCGCAAAGTTTCCCAACCGTATCGACAAGGTACGGCGCTCGATAACCGCAACCGAAACTAGCGAAATCGTCTACACTCGCAGCACTCAATCGCTCCATAGTCGGGAATGAGTATCCCCACTGCGTCTTTGAGCCAAAATGCTCGCAAATTGCCTCGACAGACTTACGAATACGGGGAATGTTGTTGTTCGCTGAAATTATGAAACTAATAATTACCTCGCACAGTGGTTGCCGCATCAAGCGTACCCCTTTACCAAAATCCAAGGCAGGCTGCAGAACCGCAAAGTTGCCCAGTCTACTAATTATTGCATTGTAATCAGTATCCAAGTCAAAAAAGTCAACAAAGTACGCAGGGTGTGATGTGTGAATTACATAAGAGGCTACGCCAGTCTGCTCTATCGTGGCATACTCACTGCCAGATGCTACCCACCAACTCCCTGAATCAGATTTCCCAAAACGGAACAACTGACCGCTGGTCAATATACTCTCGGGCTCAAATGTGTCAGCATCGTTAATTAGAATACAATCTTGCTCTACTATATAATTCATACTATTATTATACCAAAATCCTAAAATAAAGCAAATATTTTGTACAAAAAAATCAAAATTCCTTCTCTACTGTCAAGAGAATTTGATTATTTTGCCTTTGCTAGTCGGTCGAGAACTGTTTTTTTCATCAATTCAAGCAATTCAGGAGAGTTTGCGACCAGCGCCATTTGCTCATTGTGGTCATAGACATACAATCCCGAATTTTTGGCGGCACAGAGCCCCGGCAGCAAGTCCCAAGGGTGGCGACACATATAAATATAGCCTTCTGTTTTGCCACTAACCGCTAGGCTAAAACCCACGCAAGTTGAGCCAATTATCCTAATTCCCTGCACAAACTCATCGAGTTTAGGTATAATGTGCCAGCGGTGTGCCCTTGGCCCGTCCATCATAATGAGGCTGTGCTCCACATCTTTTCGCTCATAGGAAACTCGCTTGTCATTCACAAACACACCGATATCATCACCAGCAACAATATCAATATTGAGTTCAGGGCAATAAAGTACGCTAGCGACAGGGCTACCGTTCTCAATATATGCCATTTGGATACCCCAAAATGGCAACCCGTGATAAAAGTTTTTTGTGCCGTCAATTGGGTCTATAACAAAGCACTTTTCGGGAAAATCTTCCCTACTATTAAACTCCTCACTTACGATTGGAATATCTGGAAAATCTTTTTTTAACCTTTTGAGAATCATTGCCTCGACTTCTAGGTCGACATTGGTTACGACATCAAATTTCCCCTTATCCATAACACGCAAATGGCGGTTATTCTTGACAACTCTATAGCCCATTAGAGCTGAATTTATCATAAATTGAATTTGCTCACTATACTTTCCGTATTTCATTTTATCCTATTTTTGTCCTATTATTTCTAAATTTGATAGATAAATATTACCAAAAATTACATTTTTAGTCAAATAAATAAAACCACATTTTGTAAACAAAAAGTTTAATTATAATTTCAATCAACACCGTTGTATAACTTGACTTGTGCTGCAATTTCTAGTATCCTCTGTTTGAGTTAAGTATTGGGAGGCTTTTGCTTAATCAAAAAAAGGAGTCGTTATGGAGATAATTGAAAAACTAGCAAAGCAATTAGAGGTATTTACGCCCGAAACAAGTCAAAAACTAATATCAGTAACATTCCCAATTGTTTTGGATATGAATAAAAACTGCCTTGCCCTAGATATCACATCTGATAACTGCGGGTATATGGTTTTGCGTAGTAGTGATGTCTTAGAGCGGCTAAACGACACTGCCGAGGAATATTTAGTTTTATTCGCAGCCGAGTATCCGCAAGTCTGTGAGGGTTTTTGTGCGGATGGCGAAAAAATACATAAAAGTTTTGACAAAGATTGCAGCATTACTTGTGCGTTAGATCAGGTAATTAAATTCTTTCTAAAACTTGACAAATTTGTGAGTAGCAAGCACCTGAAATAGGAATACAAAGTTTTGACTTGTATTCAGTAAATAAAAAAGCCACAGGTACTGCCTGTGGCTATCGTAATGAAATTAAAAAAATCATTTTTGAAAATTCAAAAATGATTTTTGTTTTTATGTCCCAACTACTAATAATAGCATTAAGTTTTATAAATTATTCTGCTACTACAGAAACACGCTTCTTGTTTTCTTTGGTGCGCTCAAACTTAACTTTACCTGCAACTTTTGCAAACAAAGTGTAGTCCTTACCACAACCAACATTTACGCCTGGGTGAAACTGGGTGCCACGTTGACGAACCAAAATCTCACCAGCCAAAACGCTAGTACCATCGCTACGCTTGATACCCAAACGCTTTGCCTCACTGTCGCGGCCGTTCTTACTACTACCTTGACCCTTTTTGTGGGCGAACAGTTGAATATTAATAAACATCTCTAACCTCCAAATTAATATAATCACTGTACTCGCTATATAGGTCGCTAACTCCGCACAACATTGTGGCGAAAATCACCTGAACATCGTGTGCCTTATCAGCATCTAAATTTTGCGGTACTACAATTTCTAAATAGGCTCTCTTATCATCTCTGATAACCTCGACATTTGCGCAAGCAACCATCAGCATACCGAGCGCTCCCGTCTGAACAATGCTAGATAAAGCACTGCAAACTATATCTTCGCCCGCCTCGCCAAAACCTGTATGCCCCTCGCAAACCATTCTGGTTATAGAGTCGCCAGACTTAAAAAATGTGATGTCTGTCATTTCTTGACCTCCAAAATATCAAGGTCTTATTTTGCAATGGCTGTAATCTTAACCTTGCTGTATGGTTGACGATGACCTTGTGCACGGTGATGACCATTCATTTTCTTGTAAATAGCCAACTGCACTTTTTGTCCCTTACCATGCTCGAGAACCTCAGCCTCGACCTTGGTATTTGCAACAACTGGGTTACCAAAAACAGAACCCTTGTCATCACAAACCATCAAAACATCAAAGTTCACTTTTGAACCAACCTCAGCCTCAATACGCTCGATAGAAATGATGTCATTAACTTGAACCTTGTATTGTTTGCCGCCAGTTTGAATAATTGCGTACATTTTTACTCCTCCTCATACCAATCTCGCTAAATTTAGGCAGTGAAATCGCAATTTCACATTTTGTGAGCCAGTTTTATGCGGATACGGGGTTGATTTTATCACAAAAATCGCATTTTGTCAACACTAAATTGTAAATTTAGAAAATGAAGAAAAAAGGAAATCCAAAACAATGGACTTCCACTAATTTATGGCTAAATCTATATATAATTATCAGGCAAATCGTTTTCCCAAAGAACGACATCGTTTTCTATGATAATAGACTTGACAACTTTCTCTGCCTCTTTGGTATTTGAGGCTTCGTAAATTTTGTCCTCATCAAAGCCAGCATCTAGCAGTCCTTGTTTAATTGAGGCGAGATGAACCTTATTCACGATTACTACGAGGTCGGCAACTTTGGCAATACGCTGACCGAAATTGTAGTTTTCTAGCCTCTCCATAGTACCTAATTCCACGAGCCCTGGGCTAACTACGATTTTTCGTCTACCCTCAAACATACCTAGTACTTCGAGAGCACGCTTGCTCCCCTCGATACTTGAATTGTAGGTATCGTCCAAAATCGCCACATTATTAGGAGCGTTGATGAGTTGCAAGCGGTGGTCGACTGGCTCGACCTTGTTTATACCAGCGATTATCTGCTCATCGGTTAGTCCTAATTCCCTAGCCAAGCCGACACATAGTAGCAAATTGCTGACGCTATGCATTCCAAAAAGTTTGGTAAAGCAGTCGTATTCTTTGCCATCAAAGTGGAGCTTAAACTTTGTGCCGCCCGTGGTGGTAATTATATCGCTGGCGAACACGTCAGCAGAAGTATCCACAGTCGAAACAGTGATTTTTTTGCATTTTGACTCGTTGGCGATTTCACGCACGATATCATTATCGATATTAAACACGCAAGTGCCATTCTCGCCCAGATACTCGGGCAATTCGGCCTTTGTGCGTTTTACATTCTCTTGATTGATAAAGGTCGCGATATGCTGCGCCCCCACCGAAGTGAGTATGCCGTATTTTGGCTCAACGATTTCGCATAATTCCTTGATATCGCCACGCTGCCTTGCGCCCATTTCTGCGATAAAAACCTGATGTCCAAAAGACAAATCTTGGAGCACTGTGCGGGTTATGCCCATCGGGGTATTAAAGTTAAATGGAGTTGAGCAAACGCTGTACTTTTCTCGCAAGATTGTGTCCAAAAAATTCTTTGTACTGGTTTTACCAAAACTACCTGTGATGCCCACACGAATTAAATCGTGATAATCTGCTAACTTGCGTTTTGCTTTGCGAACAAAGCCGTGATTGATAGCCTTTTCTGCGGGCGAAAGAAGCAAAGTAACAAAGGAAACCAGCATAGGTAAAAATAGTGGCATAATTGCGACACCTGCGAGGCGGAAAAATGGAATAAAGGTTTCGGACAAAATAAGGAAGCCAAAAGTCAAAGCCGCACATAGAACCCATAGCAGAAACATTGAGCGATTCATTCGGTTTGTGAGTTTGAGCGGCGATCGATTAGGCGTACAATAAATATTCCAAATAAACATAATGCTAAATAGAGTATAAAAAATCATACCGAGGTACGCAAAGTACGCACTAAATGGCTTAAAAATTACATCGACAACCACCATACAAGACGCACTCAAAATGGTAATCATCGCCAACCTGCCGACATACCAGCCGCCCGAAGTTTTGAGCCAATCATAGTACCCTCTCTGGTGGTAACCCGAAAGTTGCATTATTTGCAAAAACTTATTCCCCATAAAACATAGCAAAATGCCATTTATTACAGAAATGGCAATCGCTATGTAGAGGTGTCCGTTGGCTAGTTCAAAAAAATCAAACATTTCATTTCTCCAAATTATTCAAAAATATCTTACATTGAATCAAAAAATTCCGAGGGCTATCGAGGTAACTAAAATGCCCGCCATGCAACCAAACCAAGCGAGAACCGCTAATCAGACGGCATAATTTCCTCGCCATTCGTGGCGGGGTCGTTCGGTCGCTCCGCCCCCATAAAATCAAAGTTGGCTTATCTACCATTTGAGCAAATTTTGCCAAATCTTCGTTGACCACACGAACAAACACGCCTCGCAAGCCCTCTGGCAAATTGCGGTAATCTCGTGAACCGAACCGCTCCAACTTCCTAGCGTCCACTCGGTCCAACTCCACTAAATTACGCAACCGCTTGTATCGCCTAATACGCAGTTTTTGAGCGAATGAAAGTCGAGGTTTCAGTCCAGCGCTATCCACCAAGACAAGTCCCGAAACAAGCGAACGGCTACCCAAAATCAAGCCTATTCTCCCTCCGAAACTATGTCCAATTATCACAGTAGGCTCGCCGATGACCTTGCGAATAAAGCGGTAAATCCCCTCTGCGTAGTCATAAATAGTGGCTTGCGGACTGGGCATATCGCTCTCGCCGAAGCCCCACAAATCGACCGAATAAACCCGATAATCTAGCGATAGTTCGCCCGCTACCACCGCAAAACTCTGCGATGAAGCCCCCCAACCGTGCAACAGCAAAATGGGCAAGCCCTCGCCTCGTACACTGTATTTCATACCCTCAAAACTCAACATACTCTACCTCAAAAGTATATATGCCGAGGCAAATTGTTTGGTTAATTTAGCGTCAATTTCATCAAAATCGCACTATCCTTGTTGTGATAGTACTTTGGGCGCTCGCCGACACGGACGAATCCGTTACGAGTATACATACTGATAGCTGGGAAATTATGCTCATTGACTTCTAGCAAAAGTGCCGTCTTGCCCTCCTGTTTTTTCAGTGAGGCAAGTTCGGTAATCAAGCGATTGCCCAAGCCCAATTCTCTGGCATTTTTTCGGACAACCACACGCAAAATCTCGCATTCGCTACCGTTATTCATAGTAGAAATCATACCCCAAATTCCGTCCTTATTGACTAGCCCATAGCACTCAAAATCGGGGTTATTTAGGCTGTCCAAAGTCGCCCCCTTGCTCCATGGCAAATCAAACTCATCATTCTGCCCTTCTAGTTCGCAAATCCCCTCAATCTGGTCTGCCGAAAGCCTCTCAAAACGAATATCACGGATATTTTGCTCGGCGGAACTAACACGCAAATATAGCGGCGAAACCTCGACCGCAGAGGTAAATTCGTGAGCGGAAATTTTATTAGAGATTGCGGCAGTGAGGCTAGAGATATCGAAACTTTCACTACTGCCCAACTGCTCCGAATAGTCCGCCCCTTTCTCATCGTTCTGACAGAAAACTACATCGACATTATCGCCAAAACGAAATTGCTTGAACGCCTCAAAGTGCTTGAATGTGTCGAGTTTAGGCTGATAAAGGGCAACCAG
Organism: Christensenella sp. UBA4651; assembly: GCA_002405615.1. Lineage (GTDB taxonomy): Bacteria > Bacillota > Clostridia > Christensenellales > UBA1242 > UBA7867. The sequence continues at coordinate 8,474 of DHMD01000016.1, forward strand.
TTTACCCTCATACACTCTAAATGCCTGATGATACACCATACCAGCACCAGCGTTGATAACCGCCAAAATTTTGCCTGAACTAGCGGAATTTAACCTATTGTAGGCTAGCAATTCTAGGCTATTTATCGCCACAATCGGCTTGGAAAGAGCGAAACCAAAGCCCTTGACCACGCTCATACCGATTCTAATTCCAGTAAAAGACCCTGGGCCAACTACGCAACCGAAGCAATCAAAATCAGCGAGAGTCAAGTTATGCTCATCCAAACATTGCGTAAGTAGCGGGAAAAGGTTCTCACTGTGGCGGCTAAACTCCAAGACTTCGGTATAATTTTCGCCGTTTACCACGAGCGAAATCAGAGTTGAGCGACTAACTGTACAAATTGCCAAAAAATTCATTTTGCCTCCTCCGTTGTAAACTTGCGTGATGTTTCTCCTAATTTTGTAATCGTGATTTTGCGACAAGGCGGCAACAAACCACCCAAGTTCTCTGGCCATTCCACGATACACACGCCATTTCCTGCGCGCAAGATTTCGTCCAGCCCGCTGTCAATCGCTTCACTAGGCGACTTTAGCCTATACATATCAAAGTGGTAAATCGGCATTCTGCCGCTATACTCGTTACAGAGCGTAAATGTCGGGCTGGTTACCTCGCCCGCAAAACCTAGGGCCAAACAAAGTGCCTTGGTAAAGGTGGTCTTGCCCGCACCCAAATCACCATACAAGCAAATCACATCGCCCTCACGAATTGTGGCGGCATATTCATTGGCAAAGCGGTCAGTGTCCTCCAAACTATTGCTAATAAACTCCATAATTTAGGCTTCCTTTGAATCTTCTTCGGCTTCCACAAACTCAGGTAATGCCAAAATACCTGCGATGTCGAGAGCGTTTTTGCCGTCATTCCAGATTTTTTCGAGGTGGTAAAATTCACGCAATTCAGGAGTGAAAATATGGATAAGCAAGGTGCCGTAATCTAGCACAACCCACCTACCGTCAGCGATACCATCACGGCGAATAATTGGGTGTCCGATTTCCTCTGCCCTCTCCTCGATTTTGTCAATTAGAGCCTTGTTGTGCACCGTACTGTTTGCGGTGGCAATGAGGATATAATCTGCAATACTAGACGAACTAATATCAATCAGCTGAATATTCTCTGCCTTGTTGTCATCGAGAACGGTAGCCACTGCCTTTGCCAATGTGTAGTCTTTGGAAAACTGTTTTGATTTCATATATTTCTCCTCTCAAAAATAATTTTCTTCATTATATAATTATTCCCTCAAAAAGTCAACTCTACTGCATAAATAAAACCGATTTTGGCAAAAGTTATTTTGGGAGTAAAAAATGAGAAATATATTTGCAAAATTCATTGATAGCGTAACGATTCTCGCCGCCACCTTTGTATTGATGTTTGCATGGGTTAGGTTCTACACTCAGGATATAACGACAAGCGCAATCGTAGGGACGGTGTGTGCGGGAGTAATTTGCTTTTTGGTTAATTTTTTTGCCGACCGCAGCGAGCGTAAAAAAATCGGTTCTATGACAGAGAAAAAGTCGGCAGAAGCGCTGGGAATTAGTTTGCTGGGAGCGACCAACGCCGAAGTCTTAAATTATTTTGAAACAGTTTTTGCCAAAATCGGCAAAAGCATCAAGAAACAGCAAAATTACCTAGAAATGGAGTACTACTCTGCGCAAAATGA
>DHMD01000016.1:10299-11489 GCA_002405615.1 Christensenella sp. UBA4651
TAATTTTGATAATCAAACTCACCCGCACGCTCCAAAAATCTGAGGTTAGGGTTTATTGCATTTTGGCGAGTACAGAGGCAAAAAGTTTGGCAAAAAAGATAAAAAATCTGGACATTCAAATCTACGACCAGTATGACCTATACGCCCTGGGGAAAGATACCCCCGCCCCTATTACCATTGATACAAAAGTCGCAAAAATGGGTTTTGCAGATTATATAAAATTCGCCTTTGACAAGTCGAGAGCGAGAAATTACCTATTGTTCGGTTTGATACTCTTGGCTACTAGTTTTATCGTGCCGTACAAAATCTACTACCTAATTATGGGTAGCACTCTCTGCCTTACCTCGCTTGCTGTGCGAATTTTTCCCTTAATAAAAAAGCGATAAGGATATAACAATTCAAAAAAAAGAAAACTCCAAAGTTCATCATTTTGGAGCTTTATAATTTACTGTCTAACTTGGTCAGAAGTGTTAAATTCAATCAAATCTCGATGCATTTCCTCGCCCAAAATTTCTGTCCATTTGCGAGTCGTCTTGGGTGAAACCCACTCAAATGCCATCATATGGTAGTTTACCAGAGCAATCATTCCCAAGAAATCACTTTGGCTATCAATATCCACTATGTCGTTATCTTCCGTCAACAACTGGTACGCACCTACATTTGCGTGTGAGTAATAATGCGCACGCCCTTGCGAATCAAAAGTTTGAGTATGGAGTTTGCCATAATCGTGTAGCAAGGCAAACTGCTCGTGCATTTTGTCGTCTTTGTAATGTGCATAATGTGCCATAACCTCATCACAATGCCTGCCTAACGTGCTGGTGTGCATTGGATTCTTTTGGTCAAAAGCGTCCATTTTTTGCTTGATTTGTGCGTACTTTTGCGGATTAAATTCCTTTTTCGCTGGTATTATAGATATGCTATCTAGCGGCTTATTCAGTACACGGCTTGGCTCGCCTATTACTGGTACTTGGAATTTGTTGCGGTATTGCTCTACGACATCTAGCGGCACAAAATGGTCGCCGTTTTTGTTGCGAAGCGCGACCCTACGCAAGCACTCCTCATAAGGAGTCGCCATTACAATAACCTCTACATCAACACTCACTGGGTCAACCTCTATCGCACGATAAAGGGCAGCTCTATCCTTTATCGTTATATTGGTTGCGTCAAAAATCACATCTCGCCCACTTTCT
>DHMD01000007.1 GCA_002405615.1 Christensenella sp. UBA4651
TTATTACTTGTGTTGCATAATAAAAATAGGGGAAAAAGATGAGCAATTTATACAAACAATTTAATAAATATTTAGTTGTATTTTTGGGCATATTTTTGATGTCCCTTTTGTCTATTTGTGTAGGGTGGGTATGCGCCAATAATAAGGAGCGAACCCCAAAAGCAGAAGATGCTGACACGGTAGGGTATTGGACAAACCACTTTGATAGTTCCGTACCCGGGAGCGGAGAGGCTAGTGATGTAGATATTACAACTGCGGCACAATTTGCGTGGATTTGTCAATCTATAAATTCTTCAAACGAGAACACAGTTTACACTGAAACAACTTTCCACATAAAAAACGACCTTGATTTTTCGGCGTACTATTGGGTACCTATGGGATTTGGTTCGGCGAATACTGCAGTGCGTGCAAAATTTGTAGCAGACAATGTAAATCCTAACCGCAAAACTGTAAAATTTACAGGCATAAAGATTGACAACCGAGGTGCGGATTTTCCAACCTATAGTCAAGAACTCAATTCATTTGGCCTTTTTGGTGCGATTGATGGCTGTAACCAAGTAGGGCAAGGTTTCCTTTCTGGTATCGAGTTGGTTGATGTATCAATTAATATAGACGTAAGCAAGGTTGCAAGCGATACGGTGAACATCGGTTCGCTCGTTGGATATTTTGCTGGTCAGCAAGAGGACACAAACGCAGGGACTAGGGAAGCGGGAGTGATAAACTGCTCTGCAACTGGTACGATTAACATAACACAATCCGATTCTAGCACAAACAAAAAGGTAAATATTGGTGGACTAGTTGGGCAGACTGGGATAATTTCAGGCACGACAAAAGGTGCAGGAATAACGTATTTAAGTACAAGCGTACAAACGAACTCTGTAACGCTCAACATTTCTGGGGCAACTGGCTCAACCTATAATGTTGGCGGTTTGGTTGGTGCGAACGCTGGTACAATAGACTGCGCAAACACCTTGGGTGGAAACGCTGCGGATAATTTGAGCACGATTAACTCAAATATAGGGAATTGTGGTGCTATTGTCGGCGAAAACAAGGTCGGCAGTTGTATAAAAAACACTTTTAGCGGAAACCAAAATGACACCACGACTCCACAAATCATAATGGCTGATGACGCCACTGACACCTTTATTGCGGGTGGAATTGCGGGAATTAACCGCGGCGAAATCAAAAATTGCGCCAACTTTGCTGGAATCAGATGCTACAAAAAAGTGCTGGGCGGAATAGTTGGCGACAACTACGGAACTATTGCAAATTGTAAAAATCAAGCCCCTGTGTATATTGACGGAAATGCAATTCCTGCGTCAGGCATAAATGAAGATGGCGAGAATCTCCTCCTGACAAATGAGCCTATTATGGGCGGAATTGCGGGGAACAATAGAGCGGGGCAGATTTCTGAATGCGTCAACTATTCTCCAATAGGTGGTCAAAACAACGTGCCATATATTGGTGGTACAACTGGTGGAATTGCAGGATATAACTACTCAAATGCGATAATTACTAACTGTGTAAATATGGAAGCCGTGGGCGAGCAGATGTATGCTGAAAGTTCGGGCGGAATTGCAGGAGTAAACTCTGGAACGATTACTGCGGATACAACTTTGAGTTCAGTGAATAAGTTTACGGCTAATTTTGGAACGATTTACGCTAATGGTGCGGCAGGTGGCATCTCTGGCGACTGGAACAAGGGCGGAGCTGGCGGCTTGCCTACCATAAGCATCTCAAACTGCTACAATGTCGGCAAAGTCTGCGGGAAATTTGTAACAACAAGTTTGGGCGGAATTGTGGGCAGTATACAAAACAGTGCCACCGATTCTACAATTACAAATTGTATTAATCTTGGCGACATCGGCGCTGTTGATACCGCTGGAACTGTCGGGGGAATTGTGGCAAATGTTGTGTCAAAAGTTGTTATCCAGAACTGCGCAAACTATGCTAGCCTATCTGCGGCTGGTACAATCGGCGGCATAATAGGCTTTATGGGAACGGCGGCAGACGTTCCTGAACTCAAATTTACCCTAGCGGCTGGTGCGATTTTGCCGAAAGATGACACAACATCAATCGGCGGAATTATAGGTAAAATTCGAGATTCAAACGCTACAATGGACTTAACTCAAAGCGTCTTTGACCTGGGCGTAATGGGGTATGGCTTGCCGTCTAATCTTATCGGATACAAGGTAAACAAACTTTATCCGCTCAAACTTGTCGGTAGCGGTGGTAGCCAATCGAATTTCAGTATAAAAAATTCGCCAATTACTTATTATTTAACCGCTCCGGGAGTCGATGATTCCTCTGCGGCAGATTACTATACCAGAGGCTTTAGGACAGGCTCAGATTGGTATTTCCCAACCGCGAATGAAGCGGCTAGGACATACTATTATCCAGTCCCAATCATATTCGAAACGAACGGCATTTTCACAACGGATAGTAGCGCTACGAGTGATACGAGCGCTGTTAGGAAATACCCTTCTCAACAACTTTCTCTCGTAACGATAACAAACGACTTGCCAATCGAGTGGGACACTACCACCGAGACAGAAGTAACCCAAGCATACTATGTAAACATTTATTCGGGGCTTATCCCAGACGCTGCGCAGGCAAGTGTGCTGCGTGGGGACGGGCAGTATATCATCACTGGGCAAAAGATTGCTAAACCAACCGCCAGCACTACCGCATATTATCGCAAAGATTATGAGGACGCTAGCAGTTTTGATACAGTAGTGAATACTCTCGGTTGGGACGGAATGTACAATATTCACCAAGGTTATCAACCAAGCTTCAAAGTGAATAGCCTAAACGGCGAAGATTACAGTTTTAGTAACAAAGTAGAAGACGCAACACTAAATGTTATCATTTGCTGGACTCCAAAAACTTTCCAAGTCCAACTCTACGAATTTAACTACGAGTTGGCAACCTATACGCTAATAAACGAAACTCGCTCTATCACTTATTCGATGAAACCAGGGAGCACGCAAAGAATAGACTTGCTAACTCGTGAGGGTAGGACGTGCTGGGGTTGGCGTCTAACCGATGACCTTTATTACAGCGACTATGGCGAAGACGAAGATGCGTGGATAGAGGCTTGGAGCGAAAATGCGACCCTAGATTTTGATAACAATCAGTGGTACGATGACGGGCTAAAAATCTATTGTATGTTTACCGCTCAAAAAATCCAACTTCGCCTCAGCGCAGGTGCAGTAAACGGCGTTGACGGTGTGTATGACGGCAATGTTACGACCCAAACTCTTTCGATAAAATTTGGCGTGCCAGTAAGTTTACCTATACCTACAATCAGTGTACAAAACTACGCTTTCCGTGGATACTATGATTTGGACGGTAACTTGTGTAACGCTGCTGGCGAGGAGTATGTTTACACTGGTTCGCAGACCAGTATTGAGTTAATCGCACAATGGACTTACACGATAAAATATATAGTGTACGCTACTATAAATAATGGTAGCGAAGTTGAGTTGAAGCGTGTGCAAACAACATATAACCAAACAATCCCACTAGCAGACCGAGCAAATGAACAGAACTTGCGTGCGTGGGGAATTGATTATTCAAAAGTGGATAGCGCTCTTGACCCTAATGGATACAAATTTGCGGGCGTATACAGCGACAAAGATTATGTAAACGTGTTTGATTATGAGTCAGTTATCCTCGATGATATGACAATTTACATCAAGTGGACAATCAACTCATTTAGGCTTGTATTGAGTGCAAATATCGGCTATGACCCGAATAACAACCTGCGTGAAGGTGGTTGGGGAGACGGTTCAAACCGTATAACACTTACCGTACCTTATCACGAAAACTTGACAACCTATTTGCAAAACTGGAAACAAAACAACCCCGAAACGAGTACCTTGACGATGACAGGATTTAGTCCATCACTGTTGGGGCGTGGCTACAATTGGGCGATTACCGCCATCCCAATGGGGGACGATTATACTAGCGATATGCTGTTGAGTGGCAACCCAGACCTAAACTATATGCCAGCCAATGATAATTTGATTTTGTATATCGTGTGGGAGAGAATGACCGCCAGCCTAACATTTAATACGAACGGCGGCTACTTTGCCGACACGGGCGAATTGACAAAAACTTTCCCAGTGTTCTTTGAGGCAAATATCGCGAACAAAATTAACGACATAAAGGCACAGTTGACCACTCCATTAAAGGAGAGTTGGGCGTTCAAGTATTGGAGTCTAACCCCAGACGGCGGCCCAATATCAGCGACCGCACTAATGCCTATGCAGTGTACCCTTTACGCAATTTACGGTGAGCAGAGAAAGGTAAAATTCTATGTAATCGGCGCATATCCCGAGAATGTTATCGGCGAAGTAACCGTTTTTGACGGGGCAACTTTGGGCGATGATATCAATGGTATGGGCGACATTATCCAGAAAATGCAGGCAATGCTAACCGATGACACTGGACAAAGTGCGTTTGAGTTGGATTATTGGGTCGAAATGACCTACGATATGGCATATAATATTACCGAAGCCAACGAGCCTTTTGACTTTGATACTCGTGTCATCAACTCGGATATTAATTTGCTAGCAAAACTCAAACCTAACGAAAATTATATCCCACCAAACAAAGACACGACAAACTACATAATTATTGCAGGTATCATAATCGTTGTGTCTTTGGTATTACTATTTGTGGTGTTGCTCGCTAGACCTAGTAGAGAGAAATTAACCGCAGACAAGCAGAGCAAGGACAAGGAGATTCAGGCGCAACTAGACGAAATTAAAGAACTAGAACGCCGCCGCAAGAATATGGATAATCCATATGATTAAAGTAAAAAGGAAGCAAACCAAGCAAATTTGGCTGCTTCTTTTTTTAGGTCGAATATGTTTTATGCTTGAAAAAATGTGTCCTTTATTATATAATAGGATAAGTTTATTATTTGGGAGGAATATATGGATACAATTTGTGCAATTTCTACCGCAGTAGGGAATGGCGGCGTGGCGATTATCCGAATTAGCGGGGACAACGCTTTGGCTGTCGGTGGTAGCGTCTTTGAGAAGTTAAAACGCAACCCTCAACCTAGGCTTGCCCTTTTCGGCGAATTGTGTTTTGATAATGTACGAGATGAGGCGCTGGCTCTATACTTTGCTGCTCCTCACAGTTTTACAGGCGAGGACGTGGTCGAATTGCAAATCCACGGCGGATATTATCTAGCACAAAGCCTTGTCAAATACCTCACAAAGCACGGCGCAAGACTAGCCGAACGAGGCGAATTTAGCCGCCGAGCTGTCCTAAATGGGCGTATGGATATGAGTAAAGCAGAGGGTATTATCGACCTAATCAATGCTACTTCCGCTAGCCAATTGCGTGCTGGTTCTAGCCTTCTCGCTGGTGCGATGACCGAGTTTGTAACCGCTCTCCAAGACGAGCTAACCGAGTTGTTGTGTGAGGTAAATGTTGCCCTTGATTACCCCGAGCACGATATAGAGTATATAACCGCTCAAAAAATCGCAAAAAAATGCAAGGAAATTAACCAAAAAATAATCAAAAAATTATCTACCGCCGATACTGGACTTATGATAAAAAACGGCGTTAATGTTGTTTTGGCGGGTAGACCAAATGCGGGCAAGTCTAGTCTATTAAATGCGCTATTAGGCTACGAGCGTGCGATTGTAACTGATATCGCAGGTACGACTCGTGATACTGTGAGTGATAGTTATGAGTATAATGGTGTGCGTTTCAATATCATCGACACCGCAGGACTGCGTGATACCTCTGATATAGTCGAGGGTGCGGGAATTGATAGGGCAAAACGAGAAATCGACCACGCCGATATAGTTCTACATTTGATTGATGCAACCGCTCCTGACGAAACCGAAATCAAAGCCCAAAATGTACTCAAAGTCCTAAATAAAATAGATGTAAAATCAGCAAAAAATCTCGCTTGCGATGCCCAAATCAGCGCCAAAACTGGTGCGGGGGTGTATGAGTTAAAGCAACTAATTTTTGACAAAACTATCAATTCTAGCGTGTTGCTTGATGGCGACTTTTTGACGAACACTCGCCATATCGAGTGCTTGCACGCCGCTTCACTAGCCCTGCTAGACACTATCCAGAATTGCGATTCAGCGACAATAGATTGCCTCGCTGTAACCTTAATGCAGGCGTGGAATAAATTGGGCGAAATTACGGGCGAATCCGCAAACGAAAAAATCCTCAACGAGATTTTTGCTAGGTTCTGCCTCGGTAAATAATTTACAAAAATAGACAAAAATATTATTTATTATACAAAATTGTAGAAAAATAAATAAAAACAAACAAATTATAACAAAAATAGCAAAAATACAACAAAATTATGATAAAATATAAAAAATAGACAAAAATAAACAAAAATTGATAAAAAATAACAAAAAATAGGAAAAGTATGTTGGTAGAAAAGAAAAAGAAAAAAATATTTGGTAACAAAAGCAGCATAATTGTCAGTGTTATTGTGCTACTGTTAGCGACCCTATTTTGTGTTTTAGGCTTTATCGAGGTTGCTACCGTCAACAAAATGGAACCCGTTACTGCGAGTATTACCCGAATAGAAAAGGTAGGCAGCGGCGATGATACTACTCATTATGTCTATGTCAAGTATAATTTCCGAGATACCGATTACGACAATGTGGAAATCAGTTGGTACTCCGCCTCAATGTATGTTGGTAAGCAAATTACAATCTATGTTGACCCCAACAACCCAGAGCATATTTTGTCCAAAAAATCGGCCTACCTAATGGCGATTGTCGGAGCAGCAATTGTTGTCGGAATGTTTGCATATTTTATCAGCCGCTTTGCGATTCGTGGTGCATATCTAGCCCGAATAAAGAAATTGACAGAAGCCAACAATTACATTATTTGCAAGGTCGACTATGTTTCACAGGACAAAAAGATGTCAACCGACCGATACTGGAATACCCTAAATTGCAGCAGCGAGGACGGCAACCAGTATAGGAGCGATTTGTTTATTAGCGACCACAATTTTTGTAGTGGCGACCTTATTAAGGTCTACATCGACCACGACAATCCTCGCAACTATTATGTTGACCTTTCCCGAGATTCGGAAGAATAACAAAAAAGCCCACTTTTGGGGGCTTTTGCTTTTTGTTTGTAATTTATATAATCGTTACACGAGTTTTGACCGTTTCAAAATCTAGTAAAATATTTGGCGTGCGGATAATCATTTGTAATAATGGCACTCCACGCTCCACACTATCCTCTTGCAGTTTATCCAGTTTTCCACGCATTTGATTGGGCGACAGTAATAATAATTGTGGGAAAATATAACCAAAAGTTTTTGCGTCAAAAAGGCTCATACCATATTCACAAAACACGCTCAACACCGCCTTAACCTCATTAAAGCTCGTTTCTTCTAGCATGGTGTGCCTACCCATAATTTCCGCCGCTTCGCTAGGGTCTATGTCAAAAAATTTAGCAAATTCATCAACCTGCATTTTATTTCCCTCCTTGGCAAACAGCCCCGAGTTCATCTTTGTTCAAACGAATATCTTCTCCGACAGTATTTGAAAAATCAGCCTCAACTCTATGCACCGCCACCTCATCTAGCGGATAACAATCCATAAGTGCTGCCGAAGTTTTGCCAAAAGTATCCACAAACCTCTGTTCGGGGAAAATAACCGCTTGTTTGTTTGCATTATATCCGATTTCATTTAGATAGCACATTCTAGCGTAGGTTTTTGCCTCGTTTTGAATAAACGCTGTTGGTTTTAAGGCAATACTTGCCAACGGCGAACTCTTGTACAGCATATAGCGGATTTTGATTTTGTTTGTCGGCATTCCCAGCAAAATTGGCATCTGCATTATCACATCTTTCCCGAGCCCGAGTTCGTCAAAAACCTTGATTTTGCCCACGATAGATGAATCGCTCGTGCTGTTTGGGTCGCAGTCGTATCCCAGCAAATTTACGAATTTTTTGAGTTCGTCAGTCGTAATCCCTATACTTTCATAGAACTTTACCTTGTTTACAATTGCTGCGGGGTTTTGACTATTCCATGAGCAGTCCATACCAAGCAATTGCGGGTAAGAATTGATTTGAATATGGTCAAACCCCAGTTTTTCCTTAAAAAAACGCATTTTGTGTGCAACCGAAGTTGAACTATCGCTAGTTGGGTCGCAGTCCATCATTAGTAGTACTGGGTAACTCCGCCACGCAGCCTCACCTAACTCAAATTCTTCACGCAGAATCTTGATTTTATTTATCAAAGCGGACGGCGAAGTGCTATTTGGGTCGCAATCCAAGCTCAACAGAACTGGCAAATTTCGCAGTTGTTTTTCTCCTATGCCTGCGTATTCACGCAAAAAATTGACCTTGTTTGGTACACTAGTAGGACTATTGTCCGCCGTACAATTTAGGCTCAATATTGGCGGCGATTTGCGAAATTCTTTCTTGCTAAATCCTAACTTCTCGGTGTAGTATTTTAATTTGTATGGCAAACAATTCTCGCTACCATTATCCACAATGCTATAACTAAGTGGATAAGGATACTTGTTTAGGTCGTATGTATCTAGTCCAAAATTTTCTCTAATATAGATTAATTTTTGATTAATAGAAGTCGGTTCAATCGCTTCCATTTCCATAGACGAAAACACTATTTCGGGACATTTTTGCAGAACACTCTTATGCAATCCAAAGTTTTGCTCCAATTTCTCTATTTGTTGTGTAAACGCTAATATAAACTCCTCGTTTGATTTTGCAGGGTAGGTGATTACACGCCCAATTCGCCCAATCTTCTTGTACTGTATGCCTAGTTCTTTGTTAAGGTAATCTAGCCTAAAATTCAACTGCCGCCTCAGTTCCTCATCATTGCTGACACCTTGTCCCCACTTGCTATATTTTGCTCGTTCCCAAATCTTTTTTGCTGCTCCAATTTCCAACGCTTGCCCATCAACTATAATCCTCGAATAATCCATAACTGACCACCCTAATTTATTACCCTAAATATTACCATATTTATAGCAGTTTTACAATACCTATTTGTACATTTTTTGACTAATTTAGCCAATTTTGTACACAAAAAGACAAAAATAATTCACAAAAAATGACAAAAAAATACAAAAAAATAAAATTAATTACACAAAATAATTATTGTGGACAAAAAAATTCAAAATTTAACAAAAAATAGATAAAATCATTTGTAAAATCAAGCAAATATGTTTATAATATATTATACGGTTATTGGTAAGCCTTAGTCGCTTGTGTTTTCTCAGGAAAGCTCAGCTGACCGAACTTTATATGCGGGCAAAAAAAGTAACTCGGGCAAGTTTTACTTTTTGTGTTTATTTTTTGATAAATAAAACATAATAAATAGGGGGAAAAATAAATGAAAAAATGGTTGTGCGCTCTATCAATGTGTGCTGTTACTGGTCTAGGTGTAATAGGTTTTGCGGGGTGTAGCAATGGCGATGATGTCGCGTCTATCCGTATCAAGACGCTGCCAGAAACCAATTTTTTGGTGGGAGATGTTGTTACACCAACACTCAAAAACGGTGTTTTTACAATACAGTATAACAACGGTAGGACTAGCGATTTGCCGTTGAGTTCTGCCGATTTGGTTTATGTAGATTACGGCGATGAAACCACGAGCAACCAGTTTACACAGGCTAATCGTGCCCAAATCGTGGTAGTCCGTTACAAGAGTAAGACCACCACATACAACGTAAATGTTGCCAAGAAAGATTTGAGCGTGGAGTATACAAAATCATACTCAAAAGTATACAACGGCTTGCCTCAGAACGCCTCTGACCTACTTTCTATCGCTTTGCCTGACGGCGTGAGTATTGCGAATATAGAATACAGACCGCATACAAATGGCGGCGTGGGCGAGTATGGTATCTCTCCTTGCGATGCGGGAGTGTATGATATGCGTGTTACACTTAATGGTGGTGGAAAGTTTAATAACCTTGTGTTAGACGACATGACGTTCACTATTCAAAAGGCAAATATTGCTTTTGCCCTAAACAATACAGTGCAGTACAACAACATTTTTATGCAATACAACGATAAAGTAGATGCAGCCAAGAACTGGAAAGTCGGCGACAGTACTGCAAACAACATTTTTACCAACGCTCTCAAAAGCCAGTATATGCCCCTAGCAAACAATATAAAATATGCCTACCGCCTAACGAGTAATAACGACTACACGATTCTACCGCAAACTGACGGAGTCTACGACCTCAGTATGCTTGAGCCGGGCGCATACAAATTGCGTGCATATTGCAACGATTTGGACAATTTTGAGGACTTTTATTATGAGTGCGACCTAGACATCGCCGCTCGTGAAATCCAATACGGTACAGACTATATTATCGACATTCAAAATGGTGCAGACTTTATCAAATATACCCCTACTAGTTCGTTAATGGATATCGCAACAAAAATCCAAACTGATGACCCAAGCAGCCTCTCTGTTCGTGTGATTTTTCTAAATCAAAATGTATCCGCAAAACTCAAAAAGGCACCAGTTGTGTACTTCAATTACTCTGATGCGAATATGGCAAACTGGGGCGGCGAAGGTGCAACCCAAATGAAAAAATATGGTGATTACAAAATCACTATCAAGGCAGAGTTTACAGACGGTATTTGCTACTTTGGCAATATCCCACTAGGTATAAATGTTTATGAATAAGACTTAGTCCCAACACTCGTTGGGGCTTTTTTGTTATAAGACCGATTTTGCGGGCATAAAATAGAGAAAAAACGGGAGTAGTTATGACGCAAATCGAAACAAAAAAGAAATTTACCGAGCACAAAATCATTATGGAAAATCGCTCAACGGTTAGTATTACTGGGGTAGACAAGGTCGAAACTGCAATTCATACCCAATTTACTTGCGTAGTAATTGGGCAGAGGCTGCAAATTCTCGGCAAAAATCTAGAAGTAGGCAGGCTAGATGTGGAGTGTGGCTGTGTGTCCCTTTCGGGCGAAATTACCTCGATAAATTATATCGGCGAGAAGAAAAGTCTGCTGCGTAGGATATTCAAGTAATGCTGTTTCTCTCGCTCGGTCAAGGCTATGTGTTTCTGCTAATTCTGTGCCTTGGCTTACTTTTCGGTATGGTGGAGGTTGTGAGTTCGTGGGCGTTCTCCAAAACCTGTGCTTTGCTAAAATCTCACAAGACCCGCCTAAACAACCAGCCAAATCACGCCGCAAATTTCGACACAAACACGCCCCGAAGGATTACCTTTTTATCGCCGCAAAAAAATACGACAGAAAATGACAAAAAAATATCAAAAAATACAAATAAAAACAAAATAGTACACGGAATTACAAAAAAATACCTAAAAAATATAAGCCAATTTTGCATAGGTTTGTTTAGAGTTTGTGGCTATTCGTTTGCCTTGTACCTTGTAATACTGTTTTGCGATTATGGCGAAATTCGAGCATACCATTTTGTTGCGTTTTTGATAGGATTTTGTCTAATCAAGGCTATTTTTGCTAAACTCAACAAAAAGTCAATCCAAAGTGCTACTCTATAAGTAAGAAATCCCGCCCAATCTAGCGGTATTTGGGGGGGCTTTGGAGGTAAATATGTATAAGCACGCCCACATAATTTTGACAGCGCTAGTCCTCGCTTGTGCGAGTATGGTGGTAATAATAATCTATCAGTTGAGTACTATCATTAGCAAAAAAATCGCCTTCAACGCCGCCAAGCAAGCCCTAATTTCTTGCGAAATGGAATTAAAAGAAGCCAGAGAAACACTCGCCGAAGTGTCCAGTTCGGACTATCAAAACCTGTACGCCCGCAAAAAAGGATACGGACTACCTGATGAGCGAGGATACACTGCTCGTTAAAATTTACAGAAAGGCAAATTTGCATAAAATTAATTTTTTTGCATTTTCAATTGACAAAATCTCCCTAAAATTCTATAATGAGAAATATACAAGGAGACGAATATGCAAGCAATTATACTATGTGGCGGCTTGGGAACTCGTTTGCGTGAAGTCGTAAGCGATGTTCCGAAGCCTATGGCACCTATTCAAGGTCGCCCGTTTATGCAAATACAAGTCGACAAACTCGTAGACGCTGGCGCTAAAAAAATCGTATTTGCAGTAGGATACAAGAAAGAAATAATTCGCGACTTTTTCGGCGATGAATATAGAGGAGTGCCGATTGTGTACAGCGAGGAGGATAAACCCCTCAAAACTGGTGGCGCAATGAGGCAAGCGCTGCGATATATTGATGATGATTTCGCCCTAGTTTTGAATGGCGACATTTATACAACTATTGATTATAACGATATGATTAGACAGCATATTGAAACGGGAGCAATGGAAACCCTTGCCGCTAAACCTATGGACAATTTTGACCGCTTTGGCAACATTGTCCTTGGCGACCAAGGAATGACCATTGTTGATTTTATCGAGAAACAACCGACCAAGCACGGGAATGTAAACCTCGGCGTCTATATCTTGAACAAACACATTTTTGACGATTATGCAGAGGAGTTGGGCGAGGCTTTTTCTCACGAGGTTGATTACCTCAGCAAGCATTTGCACGACCGCAAGCACTGTGCATACCTCTATGACGGCTACTATATCGACATCGGCGTACCAGCCGACTATTTCGCATTTTGCGAGTATATGGATAGGAATAGTAGGTAGTTTTGTATCACAATTATGTATAACTAATGCAGCTTGATAATAAATAAAGCAATAACAAAAAGAGCAGTAAATTGAAGCACCCTCGCAACAGGGTATCCCAAAAACTGCTCTTTTTTTGTTTTTACTTTCGTCCCTCTATACTGCTATTTTGATTCGTCGACCGAAATTGGCATACTCAATAACTTCTCAATAGTTTTTGTCTGCTCGGCAAGTGCGTCTTGCAGTTTGTGAACCTGCGTAGCTAGCACTCGGAGTGCGGTGTTATTTTCGTCCAATTTCTTGCAGACCACTCCCAGTAGTTCGGTTGCGTCCGCCTTGTTGAGTATTTGGATTATGCGTTCTTGTTCCTCCATTTGTTGGTGCAAACTTTGCTTGTTTGCTTCACTAATCGCTCTTTGCAAATCGAGCAAAGCCTCGGGCGATAGTCTAACATAGTCGCTCATAAATATAACCTCCAATATAGATATATTGTACCCTAAATTTCGCCATTTGTAAAACAAAAAAGCCTATCAAAATAGGCAATTTTGTTATTAAATTTTGTGCATTGGTAATACTAAATACAAGTAGTCATCGCCCTCTTGTGGTGTGATTACACAAGGGTGAATGGCACTGCCGTACTTAATCTGTACAAATTCATCATTGATTACACGCAAAGCGTCTGTATACAGCCTACCGTTAAACTCGATTTTGAGGTCAGCACCGCTGTGTGTGGTCTGCAAATGTTCAGTAATGTTACCCAACTCACTCTCGCTGTGAATTATCATATCCTTGCCGTTGATGTCGAATTTTACAGTAAAGTTTCTATCTACACGGCTGAGCAACCCCGCACGCTCGATAGTATCGAGTAGGTGGCGGCGGTTAATGTTGATAGTAGTGGTAAAGTCGTTCGGCAAAATCTGACGGTAAGAAACGTAGTCGCTCTGCAACCCCATAAGTCTTGTCATCAAAATTGTGTCGCCCAAAGTGATTTGCAAGTGGTTCTTTTGAGTACAAATCTTGATAGCCTCATCAGTGTCAGGTAGCAAACGCACGATTTCTAGTAAGCACCTAGCACTAACAACAATTCCAAATTCCGCACTGTGGCTAATCGTCTTTTTGCGGATAAGAGCCATACGCACGCCGTCCAAAGCCACGCCACGCATTTCCTCTTTTTCAACTTCTAGCAGGATACCACGCAGCATAGGTCTGCTGTCGTCTTGGGCAACCGCTACACTAGATTTTGTAACCAAATCCTTGAAACCGTCGCTGCGTATTTCTACATACTCAGGCTGGTCGAGAGTCTTTGGTTCTGGGAACTCGCTAGCGTCTTGACACTGGAAGTATGCGTTGTTATCGCCGTAAGTAACATCTAGTGTCTTGTCTCGCAAGTTAAATTCAATCTGCTCGCTGCTAATCTTGCTAGCGAAATCAGCAAAGAATTTCGCAGGGATAACTGCAACACCGGGGATTTTTACATCGGCATTGATAACCTTGGTAATAGTGAGTTCTAGGTCGGTACAAGTCAGAGTCAACTTCTCCTCTTCTGCAACCATTTTGACACATTCTAGGATAGGATTGGTAGTGCGGACAGCCGCTGCCTTGACAACTTTGAGGACTGCATCAGCCAAATCCAAACCTTGACAAGTAAATTTCATAGTAACACCTCAATCGTAAAATATTTTGCCCTCTATTGTAGCATACAAGTGCAAAAATTTCAAATACTTTTGTTATTTTTTTGTTTTGTAAAATTGTTTTTGTAAAATATTTTTGTATTTTTGCAAATTATTGCCAAAACAATTCATATTTTTTGGTAAATGGACGGAATTTGCTTTACATTTTGTGTGTGTTTTTGGTACAATAAATCAAAAGATTTCTTTTTTCTTGGGAGGTAAAAAATGAAATTCAAAACCAGTATCGGCGATGGTGCATTTTTGGGGCTGCTTGTCTACTGCCTTTTGACCCTCGCAATGTACATTTTTTGGGTAGTCAGTACGACTTGGTGGCCAGCAATAGCCCTAACCGCTGTGCTATTTGTCGTAATACTCCCTACCTACTTTGGCACAAAATATGTGTTGGAGCGTGATAGCCTAAATATATATTGCGGAATTTTCTGTCGCAGCATACCGTATAGAAATATTATTTCGGTTACAGACGCAAACTGCATAACCCCAGCATACGCCCTCAATCACAAGCGCATTTGCTTGCGTTACCTAGATGGCGAAAATATCAAGACGACCTTTATTAGCCCAACAAATCGTGATGCATTTAGAGACGCCCTCAATACATCTATGCAAAAATCTATCGCAAGCCTCAAATCGCAGGGCGACCCAACGAATATCGAGGTTATCGAGGCCGTACAAGCAGCAAAAGAGAAACTTGCCGCCGAACACGAGGTTACTAGGGCGGAGGAGCGTGCCCTTCTTGCCAAAGAGGACGCCGAGAAAGACTTGGCAAAAGAAAACCTTGCCAAAGAAATCAAGAAGTTGGACGAAATTATTGACGGCAATATCGCTCCCGAAAGCGTAGTTTTGTCGCAAGAGCAGGAGAATATAATCGCTTCTCGCCGTGCCGCCGAGCGTAAACTGTTGGCTAAGGTTCGCCGCCTCAAAAACAAAAAGGACAAAGAGGCTGCGAGACAGTTGTTGCGTGATAAACGCAAGGCAGAAGCAGAGAAAGCGATGAATAGCGAAAATATCGTTTGGGAAAAACCAGCCAAAGTAAAAGAGCCTAAAAAGACTGCGGACGAGAAGTTTGCGGACAAAGAGCGTGCCAAGGCTGACAAAATTAAGTCAAAGCAAGAGAAGCAAAAGCAAAAAATCGAGAAAAAAGCCCTCGCCGCTGAGCAGGAGAGTTTCGAGGAACAAGAGGTTTTTGTAGAGCCAAAAGAGAAGAAGCAAAAACCTCAAATCGAAAAGGTTAAATCGGCTAGCAAAGACAAAATCAATAACGCAAAACCGAAAAAAGATAAAGCCCAAAAAGCGGAAAAGAAATCTGCCGAAAAGCAACCAAAAGAAAAAGCCCCAAAACTCACAAAGGAGCAAAAGGCTAGTTCCAAGAAATTTGACAAAGAGGTAAAGGCTGAGGCAAAGAAACTCAAAAAAGAAGCGTTGGCAGAGGCAAAAGCGGAGAAAAAATCAGCCGCCGAGCAGTTAGCCAAAAAAGCAAATAAAAATAACAAAAAATAATCAAAAAATATTAATAATTAAACAAAAAAGAGCGGTGCCCTCCGTAAAGCAAACCCCAAAAGTTATCCAACTTTCGGGGGTTTGCTTCAAAATTTGAATACTTTTTATATGTGTAATTAAAACTTCAAATTTGCTTTGACACAAAAAGTGTGTCACATAAGTATTGACTTTTGAGAAACCTATGATATAATGCCCAAAAAGGTTGAAGAAACGCAATGTTCTTCAACCTTTTGCTTTCTATAAGGAGATATGATATAATATGGCTATCTTTGATGATTTAGTTAAAGTCGATGAAAATGGAGAGTTTGTTTTTAATCAGTGGATTGAATGGGACCACTTTCTAATTCCAAACAAACCAGAATGGTTTAGAGAACTGATAAGAAATGAGATTGCGTTATTTGGGCATTGCATGAAATGCACTTCATTAGATGGTTGCTACTTAGTTACAAGAAATATGCCAAAACAACCATTACATGATAACTGTGATTGTCGCAAAAGTAATATCACAAATTTAGAGGTAAAAAAGAGTGCAGTAGCAGAGTGTGATATGAGGAAATTTACTGAATATGTTTTTAAGGATGTAAAAGACTCTAAAGGAAAAAATCAAATATTTTATGACTTAGGTTTTGATATAAATGATTCGGAGTATCTACGAAATGAATATTGTAAACAAGCATTAAAACAATATCTATTGGGGAACTATGTTTGCAAGAATTTAGATATAAGAGGTTTAAGATTGGCGATTCCAATCACTTTAAGCGGAATAACTTTTTATAGTGGTTGGATGCTTTATCCTGAAGGAAGAATAAAAAATACTACACCATTTGGAGGTTGGATAAAATGAAGAAATTGGATTTAGTAAAACTTAAAAATGATAAACCGTATAAATCCTATAATATAATTAAAGATATGCACGGAATTGTAGTCGGTGTAAATTGCGGAAAAGCAGATGTTTTATTCTTCAATCCACACAATGTTGGAGATTATGCGATTGTCAGTATAAAGACTACGGATTTGGATTTAGACAAAGAAAAACTTCCAACACAATTTGAAAAAGAATTGTTGTCTAAATTGGACGCAATAAAATTAAAATCAAAAGATGTTTTAGAACCAATAGCAATAAATGAATACGATATGGTGGAATTGTTGGTCGAAGAGGAAAAATATGCTAAATTTGGGGTTCACAAAGGCGACAGAGGTTGCGTAATGGATAATAACGCTGTCCAAAATCATATTGAAGTGGATTTTTCTGGGATAGATAATTACGGAAATTATTATGGCGATTGTATTTCAGTAAAGATTGATGATTTGAAAGTTATCAAATAACAAACTTTGTTACATCATTGGTAGATTAAAAGGGAGATAATATGAAATATTTGGATTTAGTAGAATTAATAAAAGAAAAATCGACATATGTTGAGGCAGGAGTTTAAGTTGGAGATTTTGGTGCTATAATGAGTGAAAAGCTAATCGATGGGAAATGGCAAGTTGTTTTCTCCGAATTTTATACAGGTAAGGACATTGCTGACATTATGGTTGCTGAAGAAGACTTGAAAATTTACGAAAGCGTGCCGAAAGAAAAATATTCCAAAAATAATTTGACAGCAATTGACAGCAA
>DHMD01000001.1 GCA_002405615.1 Christensenella sp. UBA4651
GAATCTGGCGCAAAATCACAAGAACTCGAACCCTATTTCGAGCTGAGGAAAAAAGCTGTTGAGGGTGCAATTTTCTGTATTGACGAGATTAGTTCAACTTATGGAAAAGATATGTACAATAATGACGAGTACTCAAAAGCGGAGAAAAAAGACATAAAAGAGAACTCGAAGAAGAACAGGCATTTCACTAACGGCTGGATTTTAGGAACTGAACAGGACGGCGCAGATATTTTTATCGGTATTCGAGAGAATGGCTACGCAATAGTACACTGTTTGGAGACGGTGCGCAGGACTTCGAAGGTGGGGAAGTTCCTGCGCTGGATTTGCAACTTTTTCAATTTTATTTTGCCAGCCTATTTAACGACAAACTCAAAGATTTTAGCGCAAGAATGCTTGTTCAAAAAGCAAAAAGTAGCATTATTTGCAAAATTGTTGTTGCCGTCTTACATAAGCGCTCCACGGGCGTATTATTTGCAAAAACAGCGCATAAACGAGGCTATCAAATGGCATTTTGAAAAATTTAACGTGCGCTTCGATTATGGCGGTTATCAGTATTGGATGACGATTACACACGATGACTTGTTCGAGTACAACACCAGAAACAACAAAAAAGACTATGACGCTATGTTCGACAAGGACGGCAAGCGTAAAAAGGAGAATAACAATGCGGAAAATAAAGCAGAAGATTAAATCGAAAAGCACTCAAAAACAGTTGCGTCAGTATATGCAATTGCGCTATCTCGAAATCGTGCGCTACCTCAATAGTAATGCAGAAAATTCCGAGCGCAACGTGCTGTATCTGATTAATCACGAGCCTGATTTTTACGCCGAAATCGAGCAACTCAAAGAAGCGCAAGCACTCAAAAAGAAAAAGCAAGAGTACAATTCAATTGATATGAGTAAGTCTGAAACAGACAAATATTATGACAAGTTGCAGGCAGATATGCGCAAAATTGTTGATGCAATCAATCACGAAATCAACAAATCCTCGACCTCTGATACGGCACTCAAACAACGCTCAACTCATATCGCAAGGCTACAATCGAAGCTCGATGAGATTATTGCAATGCAGAATCTGCTCGTTGATTTCGTGGAACAACAAAAGCGCCCAGTAGGACGCCCAAAGAAAACTCAACCAGAGGAGGAGATTCCAGAAGATGAAACCATTAAAGAAGAATAGCGCAATCAAAGTAATCGGCAAAACCCGAATGCCGAAACCGAAACTGCCAAAACCTAAAAAGAGAGCCTGCCCAAGGGGTGTTGTAAAAAATATTTCAACGAAACCTCAAAAGGACAATGTTGTCGGTTGTGTTTTTATAGGGCAAACAAAGTATATTGATATTGAACCCAAATTGTCTAGGCGGTACTTAGTTTTACAACAAAAAGGGAATTATATCACTATAAGTAAAATTAAATCAATAAAACAATTTGATGAAAAAGGGAAAAATGCTGACCCATATTTGGTAGAAATTAATCAAAATTATCCTGGGCTATCAAAACGCTCTGGCGTAGATAAGCATTTGTTCAATAAAAACAGAATGACGCACAAGCCTTTATCTATTTCGGATAAAAAAGTTTTTAATGCTGAGCCTGAATTTTGTGTAAGTGGTAGAGATTTGAAAAAGGCTCAAATACATACAGGAATAAAAAAATACAACAAGCATTAAAACTTGTTGTATTCCCGAGAATCACCATAAATTATGGATACAATGCAATTCTGCAAGGTTATTCCCATTGCGGAAGAACTGCGGAACATAATTTCATTATGCCGTACATTGAGGAAATTGCTCAAAGTATCTTCCTACCTTAGTTTCTATTATAGCACACCCTCTCAAAAAGTCAACCCCTAAATCAAAAAATTATTAAATTTTTCAATAAATTACTGTGTCAAAACTGTGTCAAATGCGATGAAATGCCCATTTCAAGGGCTTTTCCACTGACTCTTAATCAGTGGGTCCAGGGTTCGAGTCCCTGATTGTCCACCAAAACTATGAAGAAGACATCAGCGAGGTGTCTTTTTTAGTACCACTGATTAAGAGTCTGTTAATGGGGTACCCCGCAAATACGAAGGATGAGGATTTGTGGGGAGAGGAAAAGCCAACCAAGAGTGAGGAGGTGTTGCGGATAGCAAAACCGCCGAACTAACGCAGGTTGAGCTTTGACGAAATCAGTGGGTCCAGGGTTCGCACCGCAACCGCAGTTGTTCGAACAGCGGTTGCTCTTACGCCCGAACGCAAAACACATTTTTACGCCCCGCTCTGGCTAAAAATAAGCCACAGGCTAATTTTCTTAACGCTTCGCGCCCTGATTGTCCACCACAACTAACACCATAAGAACCAATGAAACAATATATGTGTTTATAAATGGAACTTTTGGTATAATAACAAAAAAGTCTATCAAATAAGATAGATTTTTTTAATTTGTTATTGACAAAAAAACTAATTTATGTATAATACTCTATGAACAATGTGAAACATATTTTATATATGTCTGTCGGCTTAGTTCCGACCCACACCGTTCGGTTAGGGAAAGTTTAACACTTTCTCTTTTTTTATAAAATTAAATGTGATTTTGCTGTAAAGGGTTGACATTTATATTTAGAAGTAATATAATGTAATTACACAACACGAAAGTGTAGCGATTATTCGCAGGTGTTAGACGAGTCTAGTAGGCTTGTCCTTTTTTGTTTTAATCAAACAAACATTATCGGCAGAGTGAATTTTCTTACAAAGTTGTTTTGTAGAAGCAACTTTCTTTTTTAGTTGCCACATATCTACGAGCCAAATTTACACCCCCTTTTGCTTAAATTAACAGGGCGAAGTTTCACTGTTTTATGTAATAAAAAAAGTTT
>DHMD01000061.1:0-4454 GCA_002405615.1 Christensenella sp. UBA4651
CGTCAGAACTTGTTGGGTAAGCGTGTTGACTACTCAGGTCGTTCTGTTATCGTAGTAGGACCAGAGCTCAAACTCTACCAATGTGGTGTGCCAAAGGAAATGGCTCTCGAACTATTCAAGCCATTCGTTATGCGTAAACTCGTTGAGTTGAACTTTACACAGAATGTAAAGAGTGCAAAGAGAATGGTAGAGAACGAGCGCCCTGAGGTTTGGGACATCCTAGAAGACGTTATCAAGGATCACCCAGTTATCCTTGACCGTGCACCTACACTTCACCGTTTGTCATTGCAAGCGTTTGAGCCAGTTTTGGTAGAGGGTAGAGCGATTAAACTTCACCCACTCGTTTGTCAAGGTTATAACGCTGACTTCGATGGTGATACAATGGCTATCCACGTACCTCTATCTATCGAAGCCCGTACTGAGGCTAGAGTGTTGATGCTCGCTAGTAACAACATTCTTAAACCTGCATCAGGTTTGCCTGTTGTTGAGCCACAACAAGATATTATCCTTGGTATTTACTATATGACTATCGAAAACCCTGATGAAAAGGGCGCTGGTACTATGTTTACTAGCGAAGATGAGGCTATTATGGCATACCACAACGGTTATGTGCATGTAGAAGCTCCTATCCAAGTTAGGCGTACTGCAACAGTAGACGGCAAGAAAATTACAGGCAGAATTGCTACCACCGTTGGTAGAATTTTGTTCAACCGTTGTATTCCTCAATGCATCGGTATGGTAAAGCGTGAAAAACCAGAAGATTACCTACAATACGAGGTAAACTACACTGTAACAAAGGGTGGTATGGCTGATATTGTTGCCCAAACATACTTTGCCTTGGGTACAACAGAAACCGCAAAAATGCTGGACAAAGTCAAAGCATTTGGTTACAAATACTCAACATTGAGTTCTATCACAATCAACATCTATGATATGTTGATTCCGCAAGAGAAAAAGAAAATCATCGCAGACCACCAGGCACTCGCTCAACGAAACGAAAAGTTGTATGCTCGTGGTTTGATTACTCGTGATGAAAAAGTAAACAAGAACATCGAGTTGTGGAACGAGGCAACAGACCAAGTAAAGGCTGCAGTTGTAGGCAACTTGGGTACTTTCAACTGTTTGAAAATGATTGTTGCATCAAAGGCTCGTGGTAACGATGACCAGGTAAAACAGCTTTGTGGTATCCGTGGTATTATGGCGACAACATCAGGTAGTAAGATTGACGTACCTGTACTATCTTGCTTCCGTGATGGTTTGAGCCCAATCGAGTACTTTATCGCTGCACGTGGTGGTCGTAAAGGTTTGGCGGATACGGCGCTCCACACCGCAGATGCAGGTTACTTGACTCGTAGGCTAGTCGACATCGCTCACGGCGTTGTCGTTACAGAAGATGACTGTTTCGCTTCACTTGGCGAATCTGCAAAGGGTATTACCGTTAGCGATTTGAAGAGTGGCGACCACGTTATCGAAACCTTGGAGGGCAGAATCAAAGGTCGTGTCGTTGTTGATAATGTTGTTGACCCAGCTACTGGCGAGGTTATTATCAAAGCCAACGAAATGGTTACACCTGAAATCGCAAAGAAGATTGTTGCAGCAGGTATTACTGAGGTAACAATCAGAACACTCCTTACATGTAAGTGTAAGCACGGTGTTTGTGCGAAATGTTATGGTCGTGATATGGTTAGCACTGGTATGGTTGAGGTCGGCGAGGCCGTTGGTATTATCGCCGCTCAATCAATCGGTGAGCCGGGTACTCAGCTTACCATGCGTACCTTCCACTCTGGTGGTGTTGCGTCAGTTAAGGATATGACACAAGGTTTGCCTCGTGTAGAAGAGTTGTTTGAAACTCGTAGACCTAATGACGCCGCTATCGTTAGTGAAGTCGGTGGTAAAGTTCACATTTACGATGTAAGCAACCGTAAGTGCGTTCAGGTTCACACTCCAAATGGTGATGCAGAGTACTTGTTGCCTGCCAAGAGTTTGATTGCGGTAACCGAGGGTCAAGAGATTGAGCCAGGTACTCCACTTACCGAAGGCAGCATTTTCCCACAAGACATTTTGCGTACTCGCGGTGTAAAAGATGCCCAAGAGTACTTGTTAAAAGAAGTTTTGGCTGTTTATAAATCACAGAGCGTTCCTCTTGATTCAAAACACATCGAGATTATCGTTAGACAAATGATTCGTAGCGTAAGAGTTGAAAATAGTGGAGACACAGACTTGATTCCAGGCGACATTTTGGACATCAACGACCTTGAAAACATCAACCTCAAAACAATTATGGCGGGCAAAAATCCTGCAAACGCAAGGAGAATTTTGCAAGGTTTGACCAAGGCCAGCCTTTCTACTAGCAGCTTCTTGTCTGCTGCATCGTTCCAGGAGTCTAGTCGAGTTCTGACCGATGCTGCTATCAAGGGTAAGGTAGACCACCTTGTTGGATTGAAAGAGAATGTTATTATTGGTAAGTTGATTCCTGCTGGTACAGGTCTCAAAATCTACAATACAGTCAACCCAACCGTTTACGAAGATGTAAAACAAGAAATCGTAAACGAAACTGAGAGAGAATTCCCAGAGCAAAAGAAAGTTCGTGTTGACCCAAGCGATGGCTTGCACGGCGATGAACTAGACTCATTTGATTTGGGCTAATATAAAATATCCCTTAATTTGAGGGATATTTTTTCTTTTATGTTGCAAATGTTTGCGGTTTTCGCTTTTTTGTGTTATTATAAATAAAAGTATGCGTTTTCACCATATTTTTATGACTAAATTATCTTACAGCAATAGGAGGATGGAAGATGTTTTTTAGGTCTAGCAACTTGGGCAAATCAATTGTCATTACAATAAGTTCTATTATTGTGCTTGCTCTGCTGCTCGCTTGTGTCAGTATAACTTTTCAGCAACCTACATTAGCGGCAAGCAAAAATGGCACTTTTTATGCCCAATTAGATAACTCTGCGCAAAAATTTTATGACGCTCTGCAAGATATGTACTCAAAAGGTTCGCTCAAAACTGGGACAATGGAGTACGACCTAATTGACAAAGATGTAGTGACAGCCGAACAGGCTCGCAAATATGCAGAGGGCGATAGTTCGCTATTGTATAGTTTGGAGGCGGCAAAAGACGCTTTTATGATGGAGCATAATGTCTTTTATGTCGATTTTTCGAAGTTGCAGCTCAGTGTCGGCATCAAGGATAACAAGTATGTTGTAACCCTAGGCTCTGGCAGAAACAATAACTATTATACCGAAGGTTTCACTAGCGAAAGCGAGGTAGAGACTGCGATTACGGCGTATAATACCAAATTGCAAGGTATTGTTAATGAAGCAAAAACAGGGGAAACTGTTACTCAAAAAATCGTAATAGCAAATTCCGAAATTTTGAGAAATACAACTTTCGGTTACGGAATTAACTCTGATGGCAATATCACTGACAAAGCATCGCAAATTACCACAAGTTATGGCGCATTATGTAATGGAACAGCAGTTTACGAGGGGTTCGCTCGACTTTTTAGGGACGTTCTCACCGAAATGGATATGGAAAATGTGCTGGTAAAAGGCTACATTTTGAACGAAAATGAGAGTTTTGTACCCGCTATGTGGAACTATGTAAAAATTAACAATGCGTGGTACGCTATTGACGCAGGATTAAATAGCCAAAGCACAAGGCAGCAAGAATACCTTTTGGTTGGTCAAAACCAAATGAAATTCAAGCATTACACCAGCGAAATCATTTCAAACAATACTTTTGAGTTCGATTATCCCGAATTGAGTACTGAGTATTACGGCTATGTTGCTGACGTTGAGGTAAATTGCAGTTTTACATCTACTATGACACTCAACGCTAGTTATTTGGGCAAAAACGCTGCAAATTTGGCTAAAAATCAACAGTTTTTGGCTTTTAGAATTAGTGAAGACGGATTTTCTACTACTCCAAAGTCGTGGGGAAACTGGGTCGCAATGTATGCAGTGGCAGACAAAACAACGGACGATTATGCCAATATGATAACTAACAAAGAAAATGAAACAACTTTTGCTGTTCCTGGTTCGGCAGCGTACGTTCAAATTGCAGTAATTAGTTCCGCACCATCTAACGATATTGGAACTTATATTTCGGTGGACGATGATGAAATTATTTCAATTAGCGCCGAAATCGCAAACGAGAAACACGAGGGTTTTGTATCCGCTCCGACCGCAAAAAAGGTTGTGCCATCGAACGCAGAAGTTCTTGATGCGGACAAAACCTATACTATCGTATTTGTTTATGATGAGTATTTGACAAAAAGTGTCGCAAGTGAGCCTGTCGACATTATTATTTCATCATCTCGTGGGGCGGTTGCTAGTCCCGCAACAAACGTATTCTGGGATAGCACGCAAAATGCAGACACCGTAAGTTTTACATTTACTGCTAGCCCTCTATATAACGATAATTACCAAACCTATTATTTTGAAATAAAG
>DHMD01000061.1:4540-26297 GCA_002405615.1 Christensenella sp. UBA4651
CAGCAAGAGTAAGAAATCACCAAACAAAGTGTCAATAGATTTCCAAAAATTCAACATAAATTTGTCAAACAACACTCAAAATTTGTGTGAAACCAACTACCTTGCAATGAGCAAGTTGAATAATTTGGATTTGACTGGTTGGACTTACAAAACGCCAACAGGTACTATCCAAAGTGCTACAAATTTAGTCGCAAATCAACTCAATTTGGTCAGCAGCACTCTCAATCCAAATTCTACGCAAACTATTTTAGACAAAATTGTTGCTACACAAAACTTTGCCGCAAGTGATATTTTGGTAAGCACAGGATACGATATAGCGCTAAACTTGTGTGGTGGGGAAGTCGCATTTATGAACGGCAAAATGATAAAACTTGAAACCAAAATGGCGACCGCAAACACGACTTACAAGGCGTTTGTTTGCCAAAAAAATTCTGACGGAACACTCGACCTCGACAAGATTACTCAATTGAACTGCTATCAAGCGGGCAATGAGTTGATTATCGAAACAAACAAATTTGGTTCTATCGTGTTGCTCGCTATGAACCCTAGTTCTGTTGTTACCAAAGACCGTACGATTTTGGTAAAGAATATAAACGGCAACGGTACTATCACTGCAAAAATCAATGGAGTAATAAAAACCGACATCATCTCGCTAAAACTTGACGAGAGCGTGATTTTGGAATTTACTCCAAACATAGATTATAAATTCGTTTCTTGTCAACTTAACGGCAAACTACTCACAGTAGAAGATAACAAAGCTATTATTTCTTTTAACGACACTTATGCAAATAACATTTTGGATGTTTGCTTTGTTGCTAGCCGTGTAGCTAATTACGAGGCAACTGTTGGGCTAAACAATTTGCAGAGCGAGTACTTGAATCATCAATTTGCCGAGGCTGGAACTAATGTAGGGCTTTGGGTCTGTGTTGGTATCTGTTGCCTTGCTATGCTTGTGTTACTAATTGTTTGGATAGCTGTAGTTGCTCGAAATAAAAAACGAGAAAAAATTGCCCGTGAGTTGGGTATATAAAAGTAAAAAGTCAAATAAAAAACAAGCCAAAAGTTTTGACTTGTTGGAGTTATTTGGCTTTTTCTTTTTGCTTTTTGTCATCAATTTTGGTTGTTTCGGCCTTTTTATCATCATTTTTCTGCTCTTTTTCGGTATTTTGAGAATTTTTTGAGGCATTATCTGCGTTCTTTTTGTTAGGCAATTCCTTGGGTTCGTAAATTTTGCCCTTTTGGATAGGTAACGCAATCAAACTGCAAACGGTTGCTAGTCCAATAATCATATAGAGAAAACGGCTAACAAAATTCGCTTGGCTACCGAAAATTCCCGCAATCAAGTCAAACTGAAATAGCCCAATACATAGCCAGTTTATTCCGCCGACACAAACTATCAAAAATGAAATTAAACTAAACATAGCAACTCCTTTGCTTATATTTTTATCCAAATTAACCGTTTTATGCGTATTTTGGTTGAATTTTTGAATATTTGTCAAAAGTACAAAAATTTACAAAATCATACTAATCAAGACAAAAAGGGAGTTTTTTGGATATTGTGATTAATTGCAAAATTCTGTCGATAGACTTATACTTTTTATACAAATAAGGGCGAAGAAATAACTTCTCGCATTATTTTGATAAAAAATAGTTTTTAGGAGAGATTTATGCAAACAATTAAATTAGCAATCATTGACGACAGTCAGCAAACAAAGGATATAGTGAACGAGAATTTTTCAAACGATTCAAATTTTGAAGTTGTGTATTTTGACGGAAATGGTGCAACGGCATATGACCAAATTTTGAGAACAGAACCTGACGTGGTTTTACTCGACTTGGTTTTGCCAAACAAAGATGGACTTGCGGTACTAGGCGAACTCAAAGCCCTAGAAAACGCTCCCAAAGTTGTGGTAACAACCGCCCTAACAAATCAAAATTTTGTGCAAAAAGCAGTTGCACTAGGGGCTAGCGACTATATAGTCAAGCCTTATGAAGTGAGCGTGCTAAAAGACCGAATCAGAGCCGCTGTCGAGGTTGAAGCCGAGATTACTAATTCCGCTCAAAATGAAGTAGACAAAATCTTGGGTGGTAGGGCAAAAGATGTGAGAAAAAATCATAATTTGGAGGAGAAAATCAGCAACATTTTTATCACTGTTGGGATTCCAGCCCACATTAAAGGCTACCAATTTTTGCGTGAGGCTATCAAAATGGCGATTGATGAACCCGAAATCGTGAACAGCATTACCAAAAAATTGTACCCCAATATTGCTGCGAAGTTTGACACAAGCGCTAGCAAGGTTGAGCGTGCAATTCGCCACGCAATCGAGGTCGCTTGGAACAGGGGAAAAATCGAAAATATCAATGATGTTTTTGGGCTAAAAGTCTATGACAGTAACGAAAAACCAACTAACGGAGAATTTATAGCTCTGGTCGCTGACAAAATGATTATCGAAGGTTGTTAAAAAAATTTGGAAAAAGTATGCAAAAATAGTTTACTTTTTGGAAATAACTCTATATAATAGTACCAAATTTGCGAAAGCAAATAAAGTATGATTTTAGGAGATTAATTTTGGAAACAGGTAACAAATTTATTCGCTGCCCTCGCTGCGAGCTTAATTATATTAATAAAGATGACAAGTATTGCAGCGTTTGCAAAAAAGAAATGGAAGCGGCCTTTTCAGATGACAAGGACTTGGATTTAGATATGGCGTTCGACCTTGACATCTGCCCAATTTGTAAAACTAATTACATAAACGAAGACGAAGTTATGTGTGAGTCTTGCAGAAAGGAGCAAGAGCAAGACAAGAAAATTTGTGATGATGATGACGATATGGATTCAAGTGCCAAGTGGAATAGCGATGATGACGACACAGACCTCGAGCCAGAGGACGATGGCTTGGGCGAAATGGTCAACGCTATTGATGTGGACGGAGAGACCACAGGCTTGGAGGGGTTAGATGACCTCGATATAGGTATTCCGCTAGACGAAGATGTTGATTTTAGTGATGAGTTGGACGAAGAAGACGAAGATGACGAAGACGAGGACGAGGAGTACAAGGACGACTTTGAGGACGACTTTAACTACGATGACGAAGATTTTGATGACGAAGACGATGAAGACGAAGATGATGATTATGATGATGATGACGATGACGACTTTGATGATGATGACGATTATGACAAATAATCCTATAAAATGACGAAATTTGTGTTAATTCCTTTTTAGAGAAGTCTATTTGTAGGCTTCTTTTTCTATTTTTGCTTGTTGTTATGACCTTTTTGAGCATTTTGGACTAAATAACATAGAAAAAACTGCAAGAAATTGCAAAAAATATAAAAAAACATTTGACTAGAAATGTCGAAAAAGGGTAAAATATAATATAAATAAAACCTAGGAGGGGATTATAATATGGAGAAAAAGCGCAAATTGCCCAATAAAATACTGTTGATTAGTACGATTGCTGCTGTAATGCTTTCATTATGCTCATTTTTAACTGTCTATTTTGCAGTCTTTTATCACACTCCTAGCATTGAGGCGTTTAGCTCAAATCACAAGAGTTACAAGCAAGTAGGGGAGCTTCTCAAAGACCCGACAACAGCAACAGGCGACCAGCCTTTTAATTCTAGTATTACTACACTAATTAATATGATTTCGGGCTCTGCTGGTGATGCCACAACTCAACTCGCTAGCCTCAAAACTACCGCAGCCTCAACTCCGATAACCGCTCAAACTTTGCGTGCAAAAAACTATAACAAGGCAGGCAACCAAAGTCTTGTAGTTCGATTGGGAGGGCTAGACTGGATAGTTACATATGTTTCTACAAATACAGCGGGTAATCTTATAGCAACACTTTGGTTGAGCGACAATCATCAGGAGGCTTGGGAAGGAAAGGACGGCAGTATTGGCAAATACTACGGCTTTGTGAATGGCGGCTTGTATAGCGACTGGTCATCAAACTGGGGGGCAAACGACCCGTCTTTCAAATATCCTAGCAATATGTACGGCACAAGTTATATCCGTACTGAAACTCTAAATAACCCAAACAACCGCACTTATGTTGCTAGTGGTGGTGCGTCTACATTAACCAATTCTACCGCTCAAGCGACCTCGTTGGCTGCACACCCATTTACTCTTTACACTGTTTCTAGTTTTGGCTTGACCAAATATCTATCGACCCCAGACCAAATGTCTTGGATAAATAATATACAGGACAAGAGTTTGAGGGGATATGCCGATGCAAAAGACTACAACTTAAATAATGAATCATTAGCGACAACGGGTGGCACATTTTATTCAGGTTGTGATTATACGGGGAAAGACGGCTACACAAACTGGGGCAAAGACTATCTTTGGTTACCTAGTGCAGTTGAGATTGGTAGGACGGATAGTGCAAATGGACTTTGGAAAACAAATATAGCAGAGCGTACGAGCTATGACGGCACTACCGAAAAATTAGCTACATCAGTGAATTACTCGAGCAAAGATTCTGCGAATGTGTATGTAGGTATGTGGACACGTTCGGCAAACTACAACTATTCAACTGGTTGTGTCCACAACAAAGAAACTGGGAACGGCGGTGGAGTTGCCCGTATAGAGCTTGCAAGTGCTGTGCGTCCTGCGATGTTGTTAAACCTTGATGAGGCGTTAGCACATTCCGATTCTCCCGCTGAATTTAATATCACTGTAACAAATTTGAACGATTCAAACAATGAGTATCTGGATGGTAATGGCGACTCATACAGTTCTGCTTTTGAATCAAACAAATCGAAACTGACTGTTCAATTCTTTACCACCAGTGGCGATTTTGTAACATCAGTCAACATTTCAACTTCCACCGATAGCACCAGAGATTTTGGAGCGAAACTCACGAGGGGTACAATGTACCAAGTCCGTATTATTGCTCCAACCTATATGCGCTACACCGTCAAGCACTATGTCGATACACAAAACGATATCTATAATAGTTTTTCGACCAGCACTTTTATGGCGGTATGCAATGGCAAGCAGGGAGTTGAGATAGAAGTGGTGGGGTTGCAAGATAACTCTTGGCTCACATTTTACAAATAAAAAACTACACAACTCGGCGTCCCTGCAAAAAATCCTAGACAGTTACATAGGTCTACTATGCGCCTGCCTATGATTTTTCTTGCTCCTAGATTTGTTTGTTTTTTATTTGTAAAATATCCTTTTGTTGTGTGTGGTTATTCGAGCCAATCGGCGTCCCGAGCCTTAATAAATTAATTGTTCTCTTTCTTGTCTTCCTGAGCCCGCCCTCGCAGAGTTGTATTCGAAGGAAATGTGAGCGTAGCGAACCCCAATAAATAGCAATGACAAAAGGAAAAAACTAAATAACTTGACGAAACAAAGAGAGTGTTAGCAATTTTGCTAACACTCTCTTAACCATTAGGCTCTCTGAGCTGTAAACTGGTGCGGTAAAGAAGACTCGAACTTCCACGGCCTTTATAAGCCACAAGATCCTTAGTCTTGCGCGTCTGCCAATTCCG
Source organism: Christensenella sp. UBA4651 (assembly GCA_002405615.1). Classification (GTDB taxonomy): domain Bacteria; phylum Bacillota; class Clostridia; order Christensenellales; family UBA1242; genus UBA7867. The sequence continues at coordinate 10,046 of DHMD01000061.1, forward strand.
CCATTACCGCAAACTATGCGTATATCGTCCCAAAAAGCAACACTATTATAGCACACTTCTTGCAATAAATAAAGTATTTTTACACAATTTTTTTCAAAATTTTATAAAAAAATTTTTTTACAATTTTGGTATTGACAAAAGCCTTTGTTTTGTGATATAGTCTACAAAAATAAATAGGAGATAACATAAATGATAGATAAAAATGTATGTTTGGGTTGCGGTGCTTGTGCTAGCATGTGCCCAGTTGGCGCAATTAGTTTTGACGCTAATGGTAAGGCTGAGATAAACAAGGATATTTGTATCAAATGCAAAACCTGTGAAGGTGTTTGTCCTGTTTCTGCTATAACTATTAAAGAGGATTAGAAATTGAATCAGATTAATTTGGATAAGAAAATCTCGCTAGACAAACAAAAAGAGAAAGTTGCTTTGCTCGAACTGACCCCACGCCAACTGAAATTAGTTTTTGCGTGGCAAATAGCTGGCACTTGCTTTGAGGTGTTTGACCAATTCGTTGAGCCGATTAGTATTTTTGAAGACATCTCCCAAGACGGTTTTATCAAGCCTACACAGGTTGCGGAGTGCGTTGAGTTAGTCAAAATGTATCGTAAGCTTTGTGATGACTTGGGTATTCAGAAAGCGGTGGCGTATGCTACAGCTGGCTTCCGTGAGGCAAAAAATCATTATGGCTTTTTGGAGGAATTGGAGATAGCCTCAGGCTTCAAAATTAGACTGTTGCAAGATATGGATGAAATAGTGTCTGTTTACTCTGCCGTTGTCAACTCCATTGACGCTCCAAAGGGAATCATAATGTATGTTGAGGACGATTATACACACATTGTGCAATATGCTCGTAAAGCCATAATCAACTCAGCGACTATTCCATATGGTAGCGAATCTTTGGCGAATTTGTACCTAGAATCGGTAGGCAGCCCAGAGAAGCAAATGCAAGAAATGACAGATTTTTTTATGCAGCAACTAGGGGAATCTGTTGACTGGCTCAAAGATTGTGACTTGGGGGAGTTGAGGCTGGTCGGAGTGGGAGAGACTTTTGAGAGCATTGGCAAAGTCAGCCGCAAAGGGCGTAGGTATCCACTGGATTTGGCGCACTCGTATGAGGTCAGCCAGCGAGATTTTGACAACGTGTATAATGCGATAAAGGTTCTCGACATAGACAAGCGCAACAAAATTAAGGGTATCAGTCAGAGGTCAGCAAATTCGGTTGCGGCGGGGCTTGCGATTACTCGTGCTTTCCTAGAATTTTTGGGTGCGCAAAAGTTCATTATTTCCACATCAAATGTTTCGACTGGTATTCTATTTACTCAATGCGTACCTAGTACTGCCGAGAAGCCAATTGTAGACATAATCGGATACAGTTTGAATGCTAATCTAAGTTTTAGAGAGAATTTTGTTACAAATCAACTCCACGTGTATGAGTTAGCGGCGATTTTGTTTAGGCAATTGAGGGTAATGCACAAACTGGGTCGACACTATTTGCGTCCACTCAAAGTGGCTAGCTATATGTACGACAGCGGTTCAAGGCTTAGGTATTCGCCTAGTAAAAAAGATGCACTGCCAGTCATTTTGAGTTCGGAAATTTACGGTCTATCTCACCATGACCAAGTGTTGGCAGCATTTATTGCGGCTACTCAAAATGCAGATGAGTTTAGTTTGTCAGAATGGGTGCGTTACAAAGATTTGGTAACGGACGATGATTTGATAGCAGTTAGGAAACTTGCGGCAATACTCAAAATTTCCGTTGCTCTCGATAGGTCACAACAAGGACATATAGTTGATCTTGCCTGTGATGTCTTGGGCGACTCAGTTATTATGAAAACGGTTACTGATGGAGCGGATATTCGGTTCGAGGTAAAATCTGCGATTGACGCTAGTACAGATTTCAAAAAAGTATTTGGCAAAAACCTAGAAATATTATAAAATAAAGAGCATATTCCTGGTGAAACAAAGTTTACTCAACTTTAGATTTCCCTAATATAGGAGTATGTTTTTTGTTTATTTTTCAAAATATATGCCTTTTTGTTTGCGTAAAAATCTTACTTTTGCTAAAATTATTTCAAAAGGGAGTTACGAAATGTCAAAAATCTTTTTGAGTATAGATTTTACGCCAAGCAATACCACAATTTATCGAGAGGGCAAAGGGGTTGTACTCGATGAACCTAACAAGGTTCTATGCCAAGGCGACTATTCCGATGTCAAAATTTTGGGCTTCGGTTCTAATGCGGAAAAGTATCAGCCTGACCAATTCGTAATCTATCCAGTCAGAATAGACGGCGTTGATTCTAGCGAGCAGGTTTACGCAAGGCAAATGTTTGCAAACTATATCAGCACGATTACGAAAGACAAGCCAAACGCAAACATAATCGCCAAATTTTCGGTGTCTTGCGGGGCGTCTCAGGCCTTCAAAAAAACTATCCGCTCGCTTGCTTTTTATGCGGGAATCAGTGATATTGATTTTGTGCCTTATCCGCTCGCAGATATGATAGGTTGTGGGATAACTTTTGACGACTTTTTGTGTTGTATGCTAGTTGATATCAATACGAACAACACCGATATTGCAGTGCTTTCTCGTGATGGGATTCTAGATGCGGTTAGCGTAAATGTCGGTACTCAAAACTTTGAACAGGCAATCTATGAGCAAGTCAAATATCGCTGCGGACTCAGCCTCGAATCTGAAACCGTGAACGATGTGCTGTGCCATTTGGGCAGCCTAAATAATAGAGAGGCGTACGAACTATCATATTCTGGTATCGACATTCGTACGGGTGAGTCGAGAATGGCCAAAATCAACAGCAAGGATATCTATGGCGCTATCAAAGATTTTTATTTGGCTATTGCAAAGACAGCGCTAAATTTGTATAGCAAACAGCCGCCAGAAATCCGAGAAAATCTCAATATCCAAGGTGCGGTTTTCTGTGGGCGTGGTAGCAATGTCCCTTTTCTCAGTGAATTTATGGGAGAACGACTGCGTTTGCCGATTTTTGTAGCAACTTATGATTGCACGTTGTACGGCTTAGGCAAACTCACAAAAAACAAGGGGCTTTTCAAGAGAATGATGAAAAAGGTCGCATAATAGAAACTTATGTAGAATAGAGCAAAGGTGAATCTTTGCTCTTTACTTTTTTGTCCGCTTTTTATAAAATTTACTAGATTTGTGGAGGTAGTATAATGGCACGCAGAATAGTAATTACTAGCGGAAAGGGCGGAGTAGGCAAGACGACCACTGCTTATCTACTGGGCTATAATTTAGCGAAATTAGGGAATAGAGTGGTAATACTGGATATGGACATCGGACTCAATAACCTTGACCTTGTTGCTGGTATTGATACGGTGGTAAATTATGACCTATGTGATGTTTTGGAGCAAAAGTGCAGGGTACGCCAAGCGCTAGTCAGGAGTGAAAATAATCCTCTACTATACTTTTTGCCTTGTGTAAACATTGCTAATGAAGGTAAAGTTACTACTTCAATTTTGCAGGATATAATTAGGGAGTTGAATAGCGAATATGACTATATTTTGATTGATTGCCCCGCAGGAATTGGATTTGAGTTTCGCCGAGCGATATTTTATGCGAACGAGGCTTTGGTCGTTACAACCCCGCACCTAATTGCTATTCGTGATGCTGGGCGTGTGTGCAACCTCTTGTGTGGTTGTATAGATAATTTGGGGCTGGTTGTCAATCGCACAAAAAGTGATTTTATCGCAAAAAATCTAATGTTTTCGCCCCAAGACATAGCCAAAAGTTTGCACATTCCTCTCATAGGAATAATTCGAGATAATAATCAGGTTTTGGCACTATCTACAACTACGGGCGGGCTGACTGGACTAAATGACAACGAAATGGGCGATTGGTTGGAATTAGCCCAAAACGTGGCAGCGAATAAATGTATCACAACGCAAAAGCGAAAGAAATTATAAAATAGGAGGTAAAATTGGGGAAACTATCTCGGTTAAATCAGATTCTGATTAATGACAAATTTTTTAATCCGACCAAATTTAACGATTTGTTGAATGTAGAAATTTACAAAACTTTGTTAAACTTTATGGACATAAAGCGGGAAGATGTGGCGACTCGTATAGACATTGATGAAAATGGGAACTATGTTTTCCGTTGTAAGGTCGTGTGCAACCGACTCAAAGTTGTAGGCCTAATTAACGGTTAGGAGGGAGTATGCGTGATTGGATTTACAAAATGCTGTTGACTGTTATTTTGGTGGCAATAGCGTGCCTCGCTATGGATATGATAGGCGTGAGGGAATATATGGTCAACGCCGATTTGATTGACAAACCAATTTATTTAGTTAGGATAATTTGAAATGAAAATGAATTTTATTATACACCCGCTGTTTATTGTTTTTGCGGGGCTTTTGGTTTATCTCAATTACTTTGTGTTGCTAATTAGTTATCTGATAACAATAATCTTGCACGAATTTGCACACGCCATTGTTGCTGCAAAGTTGGGATATAAACTCAATAGGATAACTCTTATGCCGCATGGTGCGAGTTTAAGCGGGGAAAGCAGATTTTTCTGCTCCCGTGATGAGATTCTTGTTGCAATTGCGGGGCCTGCGTGCAATCTGGTTCTGGCAGTTCTAGGCTGCGCTGTATGGTGGATTTTTCCTATGACCTATGCATATACCCAAGTTTTTGTCTACGCTAATCTTTGCACTGCTGTGATAAACTGTCTGCCAGTATTCCCACTAGACGGCGGGCGAGTGCTGTATGCACTGCTTTGCCGCAAAAAAGACAAGAAATCAGCCATAAAAAAAGTGCGCATATTAGGAATAGCGGTATCTTGTTGCATTATAATTGCATTTTTTGTTACGATGTTTTTTGTCCCAAACTTTACATTACTGGTATTTGGAGCGTTTCTATTGCTCACTTCGATTATGGAGGACAAGCACGCTTATTACAGCCAAATCGGAATTTTGGAGAGTAAATCAAGCCATCTTGCTCGTGGGCTAAAAATGCGTTCCTTGGCAGTTCCTAGCGATATGCCGCTATTTCGGCTAATTAGCACGATAACCCCTGATAGCCTAACTGAATTTACCGTAATTGATAACGAGTATAAGGTATTAGGGAAAATCAATGAACGAGATTTGCAGAAGTTGCTCCAAATTTACCCTGCAAACACCGCACTAAAATTAATAGTTACATAAAACTTTCTTGTCTACATAAACAAAGCAAATTTATAGCACAACTTGTAGTACAAATTAACAATATACTCTTGAATTTTTGTAAAGTATATGGTATAATATGCAAAACAAAGTTAGAGGGAGAGGAAAATGAATAGAGCTGAATACAACGTTTATGATAGCAAAATGGCGAATATTAATGACCCAATACAATTAAAAACTGAACTAGAAAATAGCAAACAGAGAATTGAAAAAAATTCAAAGTATCCTACCATTGCTAGTTTGGGAAGTGGCTGGGGATTTTTGGCACTATTCCTATTGACAGGCTTTTTGTCAGGGTGGACAGTAGGCGTGCTTTGGGTTGTGGCTACAATCGCTGGTGTAGGTATTGCGTCCTCTGCTATTGCTGGATTGATAGGGCATATCAAATATCGTAAATATTTCCGTGCTCTCAAAACGCAAGAGAGATTGGCAAAGTTACAAGATGATGGCAGCAACCATTTTGATAAATTGCGTTTGAGATTGGAAAGGAGTTTGTCAAAAGATTTGGCTCATTGCGTAAAGAAGCGTATGATTTCACATAGAGAGGCTGATTTGCGTAGACGAGTGTTGCGCCCTGTTGTGCTATCAGAAGATGCTTTGGCAAATGAGCAGGAGAGAATTAGAGAGGAAGCTGCGACACTTAATCAAACTATGATGAATTTTAAGGCAGAAGCGGAATCTCGTTGTGCAGCTGAGGGCAGTAAGGCTGAAAATAACAAACTAAAGGATAATATTTCTGATGTCAAGCATTTTGAGGGTATTATTTCTGTTAATGCGCAAGAACGTGATGAGGCAGGTAATCCAAAAGTTGATGAGGCAGGCAATCCTGTGATGATAGGGGCAAACTTTAATGCTTATTCGGATAAGGAGTTTGCACTCCTACTTAAAGGCATTTCACAAAACCTAAAAAACAAGTTGGATAGTAACACGTTGCCTTTGCCTATCTCTATCCAAGTTTGCGACAAAGATGGCAACACTTTGGACATTTCTTCGGACGGCAGCGGTGCAATCGTAATAAAAAACACCGATGGAGAAGTAATCAAAGGGGAAAGCAATCCGCTTGATATTGTCGCTGATAGTATTTTGAGTAAACTTCCTATTGACCCAGATGCTGAAAAAGAGGCTGCCGAGGAAAAAGAGGAGAAAGATGAAAGAGAAGCGGGTGCTGGTGCCGCTGAGGATAGGGAAGAGGAATATTCTCATACTCGATAATATTCAATTTGATAAAATGCGTAGTGCAAACTATGCATTTTTTTATTCTAACAGTTGCTTTTTTAGAGGTATTCTAGTATAATAATACCAATCAAGAAAATAATGTGAGGTAAAGATGAATCCAATAGCGTTTACAATATTTGGATTGCAGGTTCATTGGTATGGGCTGATTATCGCTTTCGGTTTGGTGTTGGCTCTCATTTTGGCTAGTTTTAATGCTAAACAGCGAGGCTTCAAGCGTGATGACCCCTTTGAGTGGATCCTGTGGATGTTTCCACTTGCTCTTGTGGGTGCAAGGCTTTATTATATAATCTATAACGGCGGACCATGGGGCTGGGAAGCGTTCGCAATTTGGAATGGTGGTATCGCAATTTACGGTGGTGTTATAGGTGGTGCTATTGGCACAATATTATATTGTATCATTCGCAAAAAGAACTTTCTAGCAGTTGCCGATGTCGCTGTTCCTAGCCTAATTTTGGCACAAGGAATAGGGCGTTGGGGCAATTTTGTCAACCAAGAGGCGTATGGTAATCTTATCACTGATGCAAGCAAGCAGTTTTTCCCTAATGCCGTAAATATTGACTCATCTCATTTTACCGAACTCGCTCGTCAACAGTGTATTGATGCTTACGGCTCTGTGCCTGCCGATGCATGGTTCAATGCAACATTCTTTTACGAGAGTATTCCAGACATTTTGATTAGCCTAGTGTTAGTTTTAATTTTGCATAAGGTAAATATCAAGGGTGTAACGATGTGTGGCTACTTTGTCTTGTACGGACTAGTACGCCTGATAGTCGAGGGCTTTAGGACGGATTCGCTGATGTGGGGCTCGATTAGGGTTAGTCAAGTTTTGAGCGGAATTTTGATAGTCTTTGGGCTGGCTTTTGCAACTTATCTAATCATCAAGCATTTCAAGCAGCAGAAACGTGTCGAGAGATTGCTAAAAGAGGAGGAATAGCCAATGGAATATTTTAGACGAGAAACAAACGGTTATTCTACGCACGATGTAGACAACTTTTTGCAAAAAATGCGCCGTGAATACAGCGAAAAATTACGCCGCCAAAACGAAAAAATGCTCACTATGACGCAAGAGATGAATGACCTAAAATACAGCCTAGAAATATACAAGGAAAAGGAAAAGCGTGTATCCAAGGCTCTAATCAAAGCTGTGCAAAAGGCAGACGAAATCACAAATTCTTCTCGTACAGTTTACGACCTAGAAATCAAGCGTGTCCAACTACTCTATCAAAAATGGGAAAATGTATTGGAGGAACTCCGCTCCAAATTTGCTGGCATTTTGCCAGGTGATGAGTTGGAAAATGTGGTAGGTGATTTCCAATACGCGCTGACTGTTACGCTCAATTCCACACTAAACGATAAAGGTGAGAGAATTTACTCAAAGTCTGTGTTGGAGCGTATGCAACACAAGTCGCCGACAATTATCAACGGCAAGTTTGACCCGACAATCACACTCAAAGAAAATGAGGTCAAAGTTTACTACGATAGCGAGGGGAATAGGCTGGAATCAATCACTCGCCAGCGTGATAATGATGCTGAGGTTACTTTGGCACAAAAATATCTGGACGGCGAAGATGTGGAAATGCCCAAAAGTTATGGCGAGGCACTGCCTTGCGATATAGCAAACCTAGGCGCTCCTGCTGCGAGTTTTGCTGAAACATTGCGTGCAGAAAAAGGCGTGGACATTGACAGTGTCCTACATCCACAAGATAGTCTAAAAGAAATTCTCAAAGCGTTCAATATCGAATATAACGAAATAACAAACAAGACAAAAGTAGAGAGTTAAAAATAAAGCCGCTAGTGTTAGCGGTTTTACTTTATGCATTTAGTTTGAATTGCATATACGCTGGGTTGTGGTCTGAATACTTAAAATCGGTATCAATATTTTGATTCAACTCTGCTGTAACATTACTCGAAATCAAGAATCCGTCTAGTACTACCGAGTAGTTTACCAATGTGCCATCGTTTTTCTTTGTGTAAACTATATCAGTCGAGCGGCAAGTAGGCACATTCTTGGCTGTTGCAAAACTAAAGCCAGCTGGTAGTTCCGATTCGTCAATAACGCCAACCCAATCAGGAACTTCCTCATCGGTAGGGAAATAATCTTTTGTACCAGCGATGTCGTGGTTCCAGTCGCCACCAGCGATAACATAATTGCCTTGTGCATATTCTACTGCAACATATTCAAATAGCATTTTGAGTTGTTTGGCTCTATACACGCCGCCCTCATCATACGCACTCATATGCAAGTTGATTAGAACGAGGCACTTTTCTGTACCTTGGATAGGCATTTTGTTGATTGTAAAGCACCTATCTAGGTCAAAAAACTTGTTTGGGAATGATTCATCAATAGGGAATGTCCTACGAACTGTGCTATCAATCTTGAATTTTGAGTAGGTCGCTATACCAGAATTTACCTTACCATGTGGGTTACTAAAAGGGTAGAATAGATAGCCTGAGTGGAAATTCGATGCAAAATTCGTCCCGTAATTTGTAAACTCGTCAGTCAGCATTTGATATTGGTTGACGAAATGACTGCGGTGAGATTCTGTGTCAACCTCTTGGAATAGCATAATATCTGCGTTTTGCGCCGCAATTTGGTTCGCAGCACCCTCTGTGCAGGTAAGCACACTTTCCTTGCTCTTTGCACGACTACCTGTACCGTGTGTTTTCTGCCCAGTGCCTTTCATCACGCCCGTATCCATAAAGAATGAGAAGTCTTGCGTGTACGAACCGAATCCGATGTTGTATGTAGTTATCTTGTAGCTCGTGTCTAGACTCAATAGATTCGAACTGTTATTTTCTGTGGTAATTTCGAGATTGTCCTCAATCCTATAATATTGGCAGGTGAGATATAGCGCATAACTGCCGACAATTAGTACCAAAGCCATAATAATACAAGCCAATGTAATAAAAATCGATTTCAAAACTTTTCTTGTAGTTTGTGTCATTTGTTTCCTCCTAATAAATTTAGTATAGCAGATAAAAAGAAAAAGGACAAATCATTTTGCCCCTTTTGATTTTTTCTCTATCATTTTTCTTTATTTTTTGTCAATTCGTATAATTTTTGAGTGAAGTTGTATCTTCTGCATAGTTCGTCTATGTCAAAGTTAGCTTTTCTATTCGCCGCAGTTTTCCTCGCTCTAAAAAGTATGTTTTTGGGAGAATTGCTAAAATCTACAAACTCAATCAAATCAACGCCATACCCATATTGATGCAAAATTTCTGCACGAATAGAGTCGGTGAGTAGTGCACAAAACCTCTCCTTGATTAGTCCGTGTTTTAGGAGAATGTCATAGTCGCCATTGCTTGCAATTTGGCTGTTGATTTCGTGTTGGCAACAAGGCACGCTAAAAATATACTTTACATCATTTTTTATTGCGTACTCCATTGCAAAATCAGTAGCCGTATCGCAAGCGTGCAAGGTTACAACCATATCAATTTTACCAGAGTAAGGTGTGCCTTTTGACACATCGTTTACATAGAAATGTAAGTTGTCGTAGCCATATTTTTTTGCAATTTGGTTGCAATGCTCCACAACATCTGCCTTTAGGTCGTAGCCGATTATTTGGGTCTTGATATGCTTGACTTCGGTCAAATAGTAGTACAAAATAAAGGTTAAATAAGATTTTCCGCAGCCGAAATCGAGAACCACAAATTCCTCGCTATTTTCCGTTTTGAGTGCGTCATCGACAACCTCGATGAACCTATTAATCTGCTTGAATTTGTCGAATTTTGCCTTGATTATCCTATTGTCTTTGCCAAAAATTCCGAGGTCGACAAATGCGGGAATATCGCTACCCTCTGGCAAAATGTAATTTTTTGTTTTATCGTGTGCAATGTCGCGGGTAGGTATTGTGTTTTGTGTCGTTTTTGCGTGATAACTGTTGCCCTTTCTAGAAAAAATCACAGTACGGTCAGCGTAATAAAATGTGATTTGTCCGAAGTGTGCGCAAATCTCACAAAAAAACTCGCTCATCTGCTTTTCATTAACATTAGTGTGAAAAACTTTATTTTCCGTATACTGTTCAATTTGCCATAAACTTTGTCCCTTTATGATTATAGGGCGAATAATAATTTTTTTGTATTGGTAGGTTGATGTGTCGCTCAAAGTGATCTTGATAATACCTTGTAGATTTTGTAACTGACTAATTAAGTTCTGCATTTTCTCCTCCCGAGATTTTGTAGGGTAAGTATACCATAAATAACGCAAAAATACTATATTTTTTACCTCAAATATCGATTTTTGCTCACAAATTTTATAAACATACAATTTTGGTTTGACATTTTGCTAAATTTTTAGTATAATAAAACCATAGATATGCTCTCGTAGCTCAGATGGATAGAGCAGTGCCCTCCTAAGGCAAAGGTCAGCCGTTCGAATCGGCTCGGGAGCACCAGTGTGTTAGCCTCGCATTTTTGCGGGGTTTTATTTTTGTGGAAAACTTTGCAAATTCTTATGCATTATTTTGCAGTAATTTTATAACCGAAAACATAAAATTAAAATTTTTGTCGATAGACCGCTATTTTTGTTGCATTAATTTTGCGAATTTGATAAAATTAATTTGTACAAACAAGGTTTGTTACTTTTTCGTATGTATTACTTACTATATTAAAATGTGGCAAACCAACTTATTAATAGTTCGTTGTATTATTTTGGAAGTTTTTAGGCAACATAAAAAATAGGAGATAAATGTATGTCAAAAGTTAGAAACTTGCTGCTAGTGGTGCTGTTGGTATTGTGTGTAATGCCGATGTTTGCAGCATGTAATAAGGACGACTCACCAGTAATCAATATTGACGACCGTATTTATGTGTCGAATATTGTTCTGGATCCAGAGTCAAAGAGTATCCCTTTGGTAAAAGATGCAACTTACAAACTCAAATATTCGTTCCTCCCAGCAGAGGCTACGAACAAAACAGTTGAGTTTAGCAGTAGCAACCCAAATGTAGCTACCGTAGACAAGTATGGTAAGGTTACGGCGGTCGGGTCTGGCTCTTTGAATATAACGGTAAAATCGCTAGACAACAAAAACGCCCTTTCTGATATGGCAGTGGTAACTGTTGTAAACGAAAAGGAGAAATTGGCTAAACCTACCAATCCTCGTTTTGATGGTACTAGGCTCAGTTGGTCTGCGATAACCGTCAAGAGTTCCACCACATTTGTGCCAACTTATGAGTTGAGCATCTCTCGTGATGGCGGCGCAGTGGAGACATATATGACTACTGCGACCTACTATACAGATTTGCCTTTTGGAGCGTATAGTGTGTCATTGCGTACCTTGGGCGATGAGGAGAATATCCTGTACGACAACTCTGATAGCACAGATATCTACTCATTTACAAAACTTGGCGCACCAACAGAGTTGAATGTTACTGCGATAGGGGATACATCGACAGACGATGCCCGTAGTTATGTTTTGAGTTTCGCTTTGGCAAAAAATTCTAACTCGCTAGACGATTACGATTACAGAATTACGCCAGTTTCTGGTAATGCAACTATTTCAACCGCTCAACAAGACATTTGGGATAATGCTATCCGTAATGGTATGGTTGAGACGATTGACGGCAAAAAAGTAGCGAAAATCAACATTCCAGCAACCATTGCTAATGACCCTGTATACATAGTCTTTGGTACAAAAACTGATGCGGCAAGGAATGTCTACGGCTCAGGCTTTGAGAATGTTGACCGTGTCCAAATCGGTAAATTGGTAGCACCTAGCAACCTACTAATTTCCGCAGTGAATGACGGTTCGGGAGTAAAAAACAAACTCACATGGAACAACGTTTCTAGTGCGGACAAGTACAAATTAAAGGTTGAGTACAAGAATAGTGCAAACGAAATTATTAAGACAATAATCGAAGTGTTTGATGCGTGGGGGGTAAACTCCTATGACTTGTCTAGTCTGCAAGGCGTGCCTGCAAGTTATGACTCTTATGATGTGTACCTCTACGCATTGGGAACGAGTGATACAGCCCTTGTATTAATGGATAGTGAGAGCAGTGTTTGTGCTAGGAAACAATTGTCTAGTGTTCAAGGTGAAATCAATATCACCAACAATACACAATCTACATATGTAATCACTTGGAATCCTGTAACAAATGCGCAAGGTTACAAAATTTACATCTCTGATAACGACCTAGATTATTTGACTGCGAAAGATTTGACTTCTAGTTATAATACAACCGAACCACAATTTGAATTTGGTTTTGACACTATAAATAGTAGTGGTAATCCTATTTGGAATATCGGCGATAACTATATCAAGATTGTAGCAATCGCAGAGAGCGGGAGCGCTTATGAGGATAGCCCAGTGCGCAAGGCTCAGCAAAAACTCGTAAAACTCGCAACCCCAGAACTAAAAGTGTCAAAAGGTGTCCTCACATGGAATCCTGTATCTGGTGCAGAAACCTACACTATCGACTTTTGTAATGGGCATACATATACCGCTTCACAAGTTGACGGCACGCAGAGCTATTCTTATGAGCCAACTCGTGAGGACTTTAACTACAAGAGCGACTGTGATGTAACCATAACAGTAACAAATACCAGTAGCGTGTACTATATCAAGAGTCAGGCGAGCGCAAAAATGCGTCTAAACCGCTTCAACAAAATTGCTCAAAGCTCGCTCGCTATCGTAGAGGGTAACCTCACTTGGGGAACGGATAGCGGGCTAGTTGATGAGAGCGGTAATGTGATTAATACGAGTTCGGTAGAAATCAAAATTCTCAAAACTTCGGACAGCACTGTTCTAAAAACTATTGCATCATCATCACGCAGCCTGTCTATTGCCAACGCTCTCAAAGATTTGGACGGGGACGGTTTCTACAGTTTCAGTTTGCGTGCGGTTAGTACTATTTCATCTGGGGCGACCGATATAAATGGCGACTGGTCAGAGGTAATCAAGACCTACCAAATGGAAGCACCAAAGAATTTGCGTGTGTCTGATGGCGTGCTTACTTGGGACAAAATGGTTGACGCGGAAAATGTTGGTGTCGCAAATGCCGGTATTCGATATGTTATCAAACTAAATAATGCTGAATTGACGAATGTAAACCTAACTATTGATGACACGTCAACAGTATTGCAGAACTTGACGAGCAACACAAACTATTCAGTTTCTATTCAAACAAAAATCGTTTCTGATGTTGGTGGTAGCATCAAGGTTATCGGTAGAGAGGATACATATCTAATTAACTCTCTCTTTTCTGACGAAATCAATGTCAAACTTACTCCAAAACCTATCAACCTAGAAGTTAGGGGTTACACACTCTATTGGACAAGCTCGGGCTCAAACGTAAGTTCGTACAAAGTGTCATTATACAAGAGTGGTGAAACAGTACCTCTCGCAGTGGAAGAAAATGTTTCTCCGAGCGACAGATTTAACCCTAGTTTTGACTTCTCGACTAGTGAATTTAGTAATAAGCTAGTTTTGGCTGGTAACTATGAATTTGTAGTCCAAGCATGGGGTGATAGTACATCATATCTTACAAGTTATGTAAGCGATAGTTTGACTATTTGTAAACTTGCTACACCACAAATTACTGTTAGCGACCAAGGTAAAATTTCGTGGACTAGCTCTATTGCAACTTTGGACAATATGCAAGAAGTAATTGATGAATTTTATCTTACAGTTAGGAATAAACGAGGCAATGTATTCCAGACAAAACTCACTACAACTTCTACTGCTTTGAGTTTCTTGACCGATGAAACGATTTGGTGTGGTAAGGATAACGAATTGACTATCACGCTGCAAGCAAAGAGCGGGGATAGGAGTAGGATTTATGATAGTGATACCACTACATATCAGCTCAATGGTATCCCACAAGGTCAAGTTTCTGGTGGCGACCCAAAGGGCTCTGTTGTAACACTATACAAGTTGCCGAAGATTAGCACTGACCTCATAAGCATTAATGAGGACACTCAAATGATTGAGTGGAGTGCTGGCGACTATGCGCAAAGCAACGGTTACTTTAATATTATAATTTACCAAAAGACAGACACTGATCAAGAGCAAATACTAGTCAACACCACTGTGCAAGCAGGACAAGATGGTAAAGGTACATATAGGATTTCGCCAAACTGGGCTGGGACAAATTACTACGTGCGTATTCAACAAGTCGGTTTCTCATCAAAAACAGTTTTGTCTACCAGTGAAACTGTAACAGAGGATAAGACAGAGGGGGCTCAACAAGTGGCTGACTCTCAAAACATTGTTCGCCGTTTGACTAGCGAATATTCGGACGCAAAATACTTTACAAGGCTTGCGGAAGCAACTGGAATTTACCTTTCAAACGAAGATGGTGCTCCAGTGCTAAATTGGCAATCACTATCGGAGAACACTCACTTGCGTTACCGTATTACTTTGCAAAAATTTGATGAGGATAATGCTGTATCAAAGGCAAATCAACTGATTTATTATGTTGCCTACGATGCTAGCAAACATGGCAAATATTCACTTAATTTGTTTGATTCAAAGGGCTACAACTACGAAAAAATTGAAACAAATATCATGGAGTTGGATGGCGGAAATTACTTCGGCGAATATCAAATGTACATTACGGTTGTGCCTAATGCAATAAACGATGTTCCTGAAACTACTATTACAATCGGCGGGCAAGAATATCTATTGATGTCTAGCCGCACGAGTAAAAAGCAAACAATGACAATCTACACTGCTCCATCTATCAATATCGAGGGTAGCAGCGTCAAAGTAATTAACCCGAACTCGTCATCAAGAGGTGTAACACTCAAATTCCAAGAGGTTGTTTTGTCGGGCGAAAATTATGTGGCGTCAGGTGAGGCAAAGACTGTTTCTTTGGGCTCAAATGAGGACTACTACGAGGTAACAAAGACTCAACTCACTCCAAATAAACTATATCAAGTTACAACTCAAGCTATCGGAAACGGTGCTAATTTGGTTAGTTCGCCAGAAAAGATTAGCGACATAATTGTAACAAAAATTGATGCATTGGAGCCAAATACAGTGGCTGCAACTCTATCAGCAGGCGAGGCGACAAATGTTGCGAACTTTGACGGTTGGTATGTAAAAGCTGGTAAAGTAAACTGGAACGAAATTACAGGAGCGACTGGATATAAAATCTATATGACTAGCGGTTCTACCTCAAAAATGGTACTAGAAAGAGAGGCGGATTCTGCTATGTATAGCGAGGCGCTTGCTGATATGAGTTTTGCATCAAACTTTGGTGTATTTACCCTTCAATTCCAAGTTAAAGGTGGCAAGGTAATCCAAACTGAGAACAAGATTGACGGGCAAGAGGCAAGTATAGGTTATTTGAGTAGCGACCTATCTAATGGTACTTATGTCAATAAGCTTTACACACCAAATGGTACTTATAACAATAGTAGAATTGTTTATCAAGTCCGCAGACCTAGTGGAAATGTTTCTCATGAAACCGAAATTTACCGTACTGGTGCGTATGCTCGTATTGATGAAAATGGCGAATTTGACTTCGGTATTCGTGACGGTTCTGGTAAGTGGCTAGACAAATCGGGTGCTACAAAATATATGTTATCTATCCAAGGTGTAGGTACGACAAGCGAGTACTTGCCAGCAATTACCTATGACCTTGAAACAGAGGGCGAGAGCCATTTTATGGCCTCGGAGGTATTTGGTGAGGAAACTGGTTCTTATATGGTGTCTATGTACGCAATCGGTAATGACTGGTATGGCAGCACATCAGACGAGCCGATTTACCTAAATAGTGATGCTCAAGACTCATTCAAATTGCTCTATTCAGGAGTAATCGGAGATTTGGGTGTAACCGAAGGTAATGTAACATGGCAGACAGACAATACTTCATCAATC
>DHMD01000061.1:26349-32443 GCA_002405615.1 Christensenella sp. UBA4651
TCAATCAACAACTACGACTTGCGTTATAAGGTAAACGGTGCGGCTGACTTTAATTCGGTAGCGTTGACCACAAATACATTCTCGTTTGACGGAAAAGCATACGAGGGGCTAAAAGGGCAACTCATTGACGAAATCTATGTTAGATTCAAGGGTATCCCTACAACGGACGGAAATGCTATTGAGGGATATGTAAACACCGCATGGAACAAGACACCTCTCACAAAATTGATGAAGTTGCCAAACATCGGCAAGACGACAAAAGGCCTGGGCGATGACACCGAGGAGGTTGACCTATATATTGACGAATCTGGTCAATTGGCTTGGGCTGTTGGCGATGAACTCAAAACTTTGCAAACAGACAACAACACGACATTTGACTTTAACATTTCTCGTGAGGTTAAGGTCGGCGAGGAGGTAGTTCAGCCAAGAGATAGCGACATTACTCAACTGAATAGAGAATGCTATATCGTTCCTCGTGTTGCTGAAACTAGCGGCGAATCAGGCGAAAATAAGACTTACATTTACGACATTTCTGCCTACGTAAGAGGAACAGGGACAAAGGACAACCCAATTTATGCGAGTGAAACGAGAGCTAATGACTCATCTGCTCCAATCCTATTCATCAACGGTAGCGAGTACACTTTCCGTGCGGGCAAGCTAAACAACCCAGCGGACGGAACATTCCTACTAGACAAGGATAACGGTAGCGTGCGTATTTCTTGGGATTTGGCTGGTTGTAGTATCAAGGTTATTACAAATAACGCCGAGGAGGAGTTGCTGGCTGATGAAATTATGCTGACATATTACCTCGACAACGATATGACAAACCCTGTAACCAAATTGATTTCGGCAGAAGAATACAAATTTACCGATGATTTGGATCCAAATTCTCAAAAGGGTGGTACGGCATTTTGGCAACTAGCAACTTTCCGCGATCTCAAAATGTCAGTACTAAACAGCAAAGGTAAGGCTTTCGGTAGTGAGGCAATCGCACTTGATGTTGCTACTGTCGAGTTTAGGTACTTTGAATCAGGTACAGGAACTAGAAATGACCCATTTGTAATCACAAATGTTGACCAGTTGTCATATATGTACTGGTTGCCTGAAAAGTACTTTAGATTAGGTAACGACATTATCCTACCTAACTTGGTTGACCTGCAAGATACTTATCCTACCGCAAGGACTAATATCAAGTATCCAGCGCAGTTCTATGATTCAAATTCAACTGCTAGCACAAAATATACTTTGATGCAATTTAGAGGTGGTTTTGACGGAGCAGGTTATGCAATCAAGAATTATCAAGTAATCAAATCTACCAGTTCTAGTATTTGGTATAGTTTGAGTGGTACGGATTTGGACACTCTGATTTTGGAGGACGGTAGCGAGTTTGACGACACAGTTTATCGCAACACTTCGGGTATTATTACCAACCTAACTGTGGAAGTAAATACGCTCGATGTTAGCTTATTGAGGTCGACATACAATGGTATTTTGGTTGCTAATAATGCTGGTTTGATTTACAACTGCCACATTAGGGGGGATGATGCAAAATTAAACACATCAGGTAACCGCCTCGATGTCGTAGAAGGTAAGTTTACGATTTCTAATACGACTCCAACAGAAGATGACAAATACTACATCGGTGGTATAGCGGGTATTACGACAGACCAAAAAGAATTGACCAAGATTCTCAACCTAGGTTCCGAGAATCCTATATACCTATACAAGCAAGGTTATATTGGTAGAATTGAAAATTGTACCAATATGCTAGACCTCAAAGTTTACAACCAAAACGGAAACTACGAGGTTGCAGTAGGTGGTATCGTAGGTTATTTGAGTAACGGGTACATTGTAGGCTGTACCAACGGTTCTAGTTCGGTTGTGTCTGGTGCTAACAGTGGTGCAATCAGTGGATACTATGCTGGTGGTATCGCAGGTTCTAGCGTAGGTGCGGCATTTGATAAGGAATCAGATGAAAGTACAGACGGGTATACAAAGCAACAGTACTATTCATACATTTATGGTTGTAGAAACTTTGCAACTATTAATACGCAAGTGCTTGTTGGTGAGAACGAATCGCCAGAAAGTGCTAGTGAAGCGGGCGGTATCGTGGGTTTGATGGGTTACTCTTATGTAACATTTTGTATCAACTACGGAACGATTACAACCGATGGTGCGGCTGCGATTATGGGTGGTATTTGTGGTGCTGCAGGTGTAGGTGCGTACATTGCAAATACTATGAATGCAGGTATGATTAGATACAACGAGTACTACAATTCGCAACAATTATGTTATGCTATCGGTGGTGCTTTGTGTGGTGCTGTCGGAGACGGTGGTAACCTTATTCTGTACAACTCGGCTACAAACTCGGGTTGCATTGTGCGTAATAACGCTGATGGTACACAGACTATTTCGAGTAACTACTTTACTGAATTGGGTGGTGTAATCTTTGGCAATTTATACACATCGCAAAACGGCGGATTGGATAAAGAAACATTGGAGAACTTGCAATCGCAAGCATATATCAATGACCCATCAATCACAGTCGATGGTTCAGTAATTACTACATGCTATCCAAATATTGATGGTTTGTATCCACGATTTGCGTTTGACGAAACAGCAAAAGAGTGGACAATCGAATGGACAACTCAACATGTGGATAGTTCTGATTAGTCTAATACAAAAAAGAAGTCAACTGACTTCTTTTTTGTTTCCCTCTAATTTATGTTAAAATAAAAACAAGTAACATTACTTGTCTTTTGAAATTAATTTATTCTCAAATCTTTGCCCAAGAAGGGGATTATGAGATTTAGGCGCTTGTTAAAAATGCGTGAGGCGACTCTGTCCCCGTATCGCTCCTGAATTTCCTCCATATTGAGATTGGTGCTAATAATAATAGGCAAATTATTGCTCTGTCTTTCGTTAATCACAGAAAAGAGGTTAGCAATGGTTACATTCTTGATAATTGGCTCACTCCCCAAATCATCAATAATTAACAAATCGCTTTCAAAAAACGGGGCAAGCATAGCCTCTCTCTCCAATGCCCCCACACCAAACGAGTTTTGTATTGTCCTGTTTAGGTCAAAGGCTGTGGAGAATACTACATAGTTCGCTTTTTGTATTAACGCATTTGCTATACATTCAATTAGATAAGTTTTTCCAGCGCCGACATTACCTACAAGAACAAGGTTAGGATACTGAAAGTTCGGGAATTTCTCAACGTATTTTTTTGCCACCATATATGCCTTGTTTAGGCTTTCGTTTTGTCTCACGATTTTTGGGTCGCTAGTCTCAAAACTAAATTTCAGACGATTGTATAGTCCATTTTGTTGTGCCAATGCAGCCTTAACCTTGCTCATTAAGCATTCACAAGGTATGCCATTCACATATCCCGTATCCTTGCATTTTTGGCAAAAATAGTGCGGGTTAAGGTCGTCAATTAATAGCCCGAGTTTTTTGAGAACGGTCGCTTGTTTCTTTTGCAAAGCGGCGATTTCTGCTCTCAGTTTTTTGATTTCGTCCGTCTTCTCAGTTTTGGTTAGATTCATCTTTATACTGCGGATTCTGCTGTCCAACTTCGCAAACTCACTATTTTCTCTCGCAAGCATCAGGTTCTCTTTTGCCTTTAACTCCGCATACGCTCTATGTGTAGTTATTTGGCTCAACTCATTTGCCACAATTTGCGACTTGTTCATACTTGCCTCCTTTATAATTCAATTTCATTAAAGTTGTCAAACAAAGATTTTTGCTCATCGTCCGAATATTTGCGTTTTTTAATCTTGGTATCGGTCGTAGCAACCTTTGGCTGGCTTTGGTTCGCCTTTTCAATCGCCTCACGAGCGGCGGTAGGAGAGTGAATTCCTTGGTTATGCCAGTCTGCTAGCATTGTGTTTACATAAGATAGGTTTGACCCACGCTTGCTCGCAAAATCCACCGCAATGTCAATAACCTCTGCACCGAACCCCCAAACGCCTACCCAGCGTTGCCAAAATTCCATATCTAGGCTAGTTACATTTCTCTCGATGTGCAATTTTTTGAGAATTTCAGCTAAACTCTGGCGAACAGCATCTTGATGAGTTAAATACCCCTCGTAGGCACTCTGAGATATCACACCTTTCTCGTACAAGTCGTAAATTTCGGTATTGAGTGCTGCCAAGGTACGCTTTGATTTTAGATAGCAGTTTTGCGCAATTTCTAGTATCGTCTGCGGTGCGAATCCGAGTGCTAGCCAAGGGTTGATATATGTTTCGACTTGATTGGTTACATCGTCATAAAAAAGTCCCAGAGTCTTGTTCACATTGCGGGCGAGGGAGAAGATTGCGTCCTTGTTCTTCTCAAAATTCGTGATTTCGTCCTCGCTAAAAATGCGTGCCTCGTAGTACTTTTGTAACTTCTTGTCCAGTTTCTCAAACCCGCTAAACCCTGCACTCTTTTTGATTGATTTTGCGACAAAGCAAATCACATCAACCGTAAATCCCATTTGCGTTGTCCATTTGAGTAAAAAGTCGTAGTCCTCAACACTCGGTTTTTTGCTACTGCCCAAAGCCTTCAAAATCTGCGTAACGTCCTTGTTTTGTGTAGTGTATGCGCTCAACTTTTGCTCGATTTGCTCCGCAGTCACATAACCCTCACGAGCCCAGTTTTGCGCCACTGTGATAATATAACGGTAGTTTATCCCAGCACCTTTCATCTGCGTACAGAAACGAACAATTAATAGTAACGCCTCGGGCGTGATTTTGCGTCCGTCAGGCAGGCTAAACCCCTCCATTAGAGCGTAATATTCCTCGTACTCATTCGGAGTAATTTGCCTTTCGCTAATGATTTTTTGAATTTCTACATTGAAATTAGTGTACTTGTCCTTGGAATAACGCTTGTTTGCACTGCTTGCGCCACGCACAGGCTGATATTGTACCTGCATAGGCTCGGTAGATACAATTCGCACCAAGCCTTGCTCCTCCCAGTAGTTGTACGCATCTATAATATCCTCGACATCGTAGCCCAAAGTTTCTGCAAATCGCTCAATCGTGCTATTTTGCCCCAAATCGCCCTCCAAGGCACACAAATACAAGCCATATAGATAAATAGCGGTAAGTTTAGGTGGGGTAGATGGCAAATATCGTGCGAAAAACACATTGTCAATCATCGTATAAGATTTAGCGATATACTCACTACTGAATTTACAAAAAGCCATACTGCCAATATTCTCCTTTTTACTTTGTCTAGTTTATCAAACTTTACCCAAAAACGCAATTATTTTGTCAAAATTCCATTTCAAAATTTGCTCAACCCCAAATTCATTTCTTAAAAACAGTGGAAATAGGGGGTAGGGGAAACAAAAAAGGCTAAAATTTAGCCCTTTATTGCCTCTGTGTGCTTTATATTAAATATAGAACTGATAAAACTAAACAACTTGTTCCAAAAATTATCAGTTTTGAGTACCGTTTCTACTACACCTATGCACGCCGTAGTTTCCACTGGTCCGAAAGTCCTGCAATCATAACTCACATCACGGTTGTCGCCAACAAAGAACATATATCCCTCGGGGATAGTAATCGAGTTATCCGCAGCATGTTCAGATTTAACCGTCCAGCCAGATTGCATATAAAATGCATTCGCCTTGTTTACCGCAGTCATCGGATATGCAAAACTCTCCTCCAATACGGTAAACTCACTCTCGCCACGCTTTTTGAGCTCAAAGTGGTACATAGCAGTAGTGTCATCACGCACGAGCCTCAGACTATCTCCGCCAAACGCAATAGCACGCTTGATAAGCAGTTTCCCTTGAACCATTGTATCCTTGTTCTCCGAACGTTCCATATCAACGATAATTACATCGTTGTACGAAAATCTCGCCGAGTTTGACACAATCGCTATATCCCCAGTGGCCTCGGTATAATTATTAATGCTGGGTTGCATACTAGAACCCTGAATCGGCTTGGCATAATGGCTACTCAGCCAAAAAACAGCACAAAACATACAAAAAACTACTAACAGCAAAATTACAGTCCCCAGCGCCTCATGAAACAAGTCCGATTTGCGGTAATAAATACGCCCTGTTGGGTCATCTAATTGTTGCGGCTTGATAGCGTCAGTG
>DHMD01000061.1:32462-48173 GCA_002405615.1 Christensenella sp. UBA4651
TCAGTGTTACGCATAATTCTCCTATTTTTATCTTAAATTTAGTTACGGTCATATTCCGCAGTGTAGTTTAGCAAACTATCGTTGATAGTTTTGAGCGCAGCCTCCATACCTTGTACACCCTTGATTTCGGTAACCTTGTTCTGCAACTCTTTGTACCTAGCGAAGAAGTGAACCATCTCGTCAAAAGTGTGCTTTGGCATATCGTCCAGTGATTTTACATTAGCAAAGAATGGGTCCTTGGTAGCCACAGCGATAATCTTCTCATCAGCCTCGCCATCGTCAATCATCTCAATCATACCAATAGGGCGAGCCTCTACCAAAACGCCTGGCATAAGTGGCTCTGATGTCATAACTAGTACATCTAGTGGGTCTCCATCTCCGCCCAAAGTGCGAGGGATGAAGCCGTAGTTAGCAGGGTAAACCATACTGGTGTGTAGCAAACGGTCAAACATAATCATACCAGTTTCCTTGTCTAGCTCGTATTTTACCTTGCTGCCTTTTGCTATTTCGATAACAGCGACAAATTTGTCAGCTTTGATTCTTGATTTTTCAATCTCGTGCCAAATATTCATAATTTAGTTTCTCCTTAAAGTAAGATTAATACTTTCATTATAGCACCTCGCCAAAATTTTGGCAAGTGAATAAATCAACTTTATAAAC
Source organism: Christensenella sp. UBA4651 (assembly GCA_002405615.1). Lineage (GTDB taxonomy): Bacteria > Bacillota > Clostridia > Christensenellales > UBA1242 > UBA7867. The sequence continues at coordinate 33,123 of DHMD01000061.1, forward strand.
TAAAAAATTATAGTGAAATTTACCTAAATTAGTTTTTATATTGCCGCAATTCTTGTATGCTAGGAGAGAGTTTGCCACAGTAATATATAATATTATGTCGCGCGCGCGGGTATAAAATGCAACAATTTTAGACAAAATAACTAAAACTCATAAATTTATAAAAAATGTCGCTAAATGTTTGAGTTTTTTGTCGTGTTTTGGTACAATAGTAATAAATCCTTGGAAAAAATAGGAGAAAATATGGATTTTGATGAAAATAGAAAGGAACAACGGCGCAATGATGACTACCAGCCAGACCCAACTCGCAAAGAGTTGATAAAGGCAGAGCAGCCCAAGGTTGATTCCGTAGAGATATTGTACGATCCAAAAAACCCTGACCCAAAGGGTAAAAATCAGGCGATTATGGAGCAAGATGACCAAGCGAGCGAGACAAGTAGCGAAACTCTCAAACTGAGAAACTACAAGCGTAGGCAAATGAATGAGTTTACTGATAACTATCTATTCAGTCAGGTTATCCCTAGTCGTGCAGTAACAGTAATCAATGTTGTCAATACATTTTTGCTCACAATAGTGCTAATCATCGCTTTTATGGTGGCGTTAGGGCTATTGGTAGGTCTGCGTATCGGAATCGTTCCGACCGACAGTATGAAGGACGAAATTAGTGTCGGTAGTATGGTCGTTTGGCGTCCTGTTGCGGATATCAAGGATATTCGGGTGGGTGATGTGTTGAGTTATTCGTACGGCTCTGCTGACTATATCCACAAGGTAAAGAGTGTCGGTGGTGGTGTAATCGTAATGGTCGGTGCGAATAGCGAGGACCCAAAATACCAGACTTTGCAGCACATTATCGACTTTTCTAGCGTGCATGGACGAATGATATTGAGTATTCCATACCTAGGCTACGTGATTTTATTCGTGCAAAAGTACTTTGTAGTTGTGTTAGCGGTGTTCATCTGTTTGCTCATCGGCTTGCTGCTATCTCGTGCAATTTTGGAGAAAAAGCACAACGACCAAGAGTTCAAGGAGTTTTTGGACAAAAAGACTGAGTATGAGCGTGAGGCAGCCCGCAGAGATAAGGAAGAAAAGGATAAAGAGGAGCAAATTCGCTTTGAAAACCTTATGCATGAATAAGAATTTGCAAATTTTGTAATTTTTTGTATCAAATAATTTTACATTTTGGATTAAATAGTATAAAATGAATAGAGGAAAATATAAGGAGGGGCATAGTTTTGAACAAAAGTGCACGCAGGACGCCGTTTGTGCTGGCTATTGTTGTTACAGTATTGCTGTTTGTCATCAGCATGACAGGTACTATTCTGTTCGCTGCTCTGTCGGTCAACCAGTCCAAGACGGTAACAAATGTCGGGGTTGTCGGCACTTTGAGCGCCACAATCAGCGCCAATACTATCGCAGTAGATAACGATATGGATTGCGTTTTGAGAGTCGCACCGCTCAGCAATGGTATCACTTTTGCCTCTGCGCAGTGGTTCTTGCAGGACAACGGCTGGTATTATTATTACAAGGTGATAGGCAAGGCAGACGCTAGCAAAACCATTACCCTCACAGGTGCTACCACTACAAATATCGAGGTAGAACTTTCGCAGGCACAATATTTAGTTGATTCTAGCACAGGCGTTGTAAAAGCGGGCTTTATCACAGAATGGGCAAACCGCAATATCAATTCAAACAGTAGTGAACTATTGGGTGAATACACCACAGACGGAATGCAGATAACATACGGCAATCAGAGTAATGCCGCAATCGTTGTTTACTCTGGACACGACCAAACGAGGCGTGTGCCTAGCTCGTCATCCACCACCGAGGAGCAAAACCGTTTTAAGGCTACCAAGACTGGCGACTACTATGTTTTTGATAAAATCAACCTCACCACGACAGGCGGCACGAATTTTGAGTCAATCACCGATTCAAATGCTGTAACAATTTACAACAATACCGATATTACCGTAATTTATATGATTCAGATAATTGACGGCGGTTCTCAACCTAACAAGAGTAGTGTGTTCTCAAACGGCAACTGGACAACCTATCTTGACACAACCCCAGATGCTACATCACATACCTTTGTCAAGGCTGCTAGCAGTTCTGCGACCAGCGGATACAGCACTTACTTTGTTAGCCGTGCAGTCGCTCCGGGCGAATTTGTAGACCTCACAAACGGTGCAGATAATAAGCTGTATTTCGACTTGGACACATCTCCAGCAGATACGCCTATTAGATTGTCCGTTACCAGTATCGACACGCTGACATTCTACAATAACTATGCCAAGACACCTACCGAGGACAAATACCTCGCTTGGCTCAAATCGTTGGATACCAACAAGAGCGGCGCAACGTTCTATACTGATTTTACCAAATTTCTTAACAATTAATTTATTAGGAGGGGAGTAAATGCGCAGGATAACGCATTCCAAAGCAACAATAGCCATATTCGTTTCTATGGTGTTTATTATGGTCGTGGCGATGACTGCGAGTATTACTCTCGCCGCAATGTCCACCTACGGGTTCGGTAGCAACACAGTCTACATAGCGAACCTTGGCACTATCAGTTGTACCACTTCGGTTTCAGCCAAACTCTACTCGGGCGGCACGAGCGATGGCACTATCCACTTTACGCTGGCAAAAGGCGACAATCTAGTTACCACAGCCAAAGTTACCAATTTCAAATTGACCTCATTTACAATCAAATGGGGCAGTAATCAATCTCAAACATTTAGCACAGGTATTACAAACGCCTCAAATTCCGCCACTGTTACGACAACGGCGGGTAAGTGGGTTTTCGCACTCAATATAGGCAGCGGGCTAGAACTTACCGCTGGCACTGCCAAAGCCTGTACCTTATCCGTTACCGTTCCGCTAGGCTTCGACGATTCGGACGCTCACCAGTCTGTCGGCGGCAGTCCAAAAGACGGATATTTGGTCGGCACTGTTACTGGTGTTGATTGCGTGTTTACAGTCGATGTCGAGCCAACCGCCGCATAGCGGCTTTATAGCGGGGCAGGCTCGGGGTGCAACCCCGAACCCAAATAAAACCAAACCGATTTTTTCCACCAATTTACTACTGCAAAACTGCATAAAACTGTGCAAATTTGCAAAAAATGTAAAAAAAGGGAGAAAAATCAAAAAAAATTAAAAAAAATGTAAAAAATACCTCAAAATCATTTGCCAAAAACCACTAATTAGTGTTATGATATTACCAATAAGTGGTTAAACTTATAGGAGCGGAACCTCCCTAAACTACTCAATGGCGAGGTTGCTGTTTCGCTTTTGTTCGATAGCGAAACCGTGCCGTTGGGGTGCCGACTTTAGTAGGCGAAACCTATCCAAATTAAAATGACAAGATTAGAGTGATTTGTGGTTGTCCACAATGCTTTAATAGGGTGGTTCAGGATAACACAACACCCTAAACTTGACAAAAAAATAGGAGAGTTTGGACGGGCAGAGCTTATGAAAGTCGGCAGATAGCGACCTCACAATTCTCTTGGTCTTGATTGTATCTCTCGATGATATTTTCGATGGGTAATGTGCGAGTGCTTCTTTTGCTAGCACTGTGGCACCGCTGGACAGCAGTATACTTATGCGACCTAAATTTATCAGTCTGGCGAAATTTGACCTCCACAGTACTCATTGGGCCCAATCATTTGGGGGCGTCAACGCAAGACAAATCAATTTTCAAAAAACAAAAAGGAGTCATTATTATGACAAAGACAAAAATGTCGACTGTAGCAATCGTAGTATTGTCAGTTCTTCTGGCTGCTGCGTTGGCTGCTACAATCGTACTCGCAGCCTTCTCTTTTAGTAGAACGGCTAGTACAACCATCAACTTTGCTGGTGGTGTAACTTTGGAAGCTACAGGTGTAACTGGTGAGGGTGCATGGAAATCTAACACTGTTGACAGTACTGGAAAAATCGGTGGTGAAATCACTGCCGCTACAGTTGATAATCAAGTAAACGGTGTTGCCCTTCAGGGTATTACTCTTAAAAATACTGGTAGTAAGAAAGCCTACGTTGCTGTGGCAGTTATCATTACTACCGACGTTCAGATGAGTGTTACTGACATTGGTAGCACACAAGTTACAAGCACAGCTTTAGTTGACAGCACACAAGCATCTGCAAACTTCTGTGGTGTAGCTGATGCAACAGATGACACAACTGCTTCTACTAAAGTAGCAACCATAAAGTCATGGAAGATTTTTACAATTGATGCAGGTGATACTGCAAATGCCGTTAAAATTATTAACTCTGTTTACACAGCAGCTGACCTAGAGGGTGTTGCAGGTAAGAACATTGTTGCTAATTTCTACGTAACAGCAGCTTATACAGATGCTGGTCTAAAAGAAGCTATTGCAAGCAACACATTTGAATCATTTGGTGCTAGTGAAGTTAAATAATTTTTAATTATTAAAACAATCGGACAACCTCTTTTGGTTGTTCATTGTTTTTTTATAGTCAAAAAATAAAAGGGGAAATATTATGGCATTGACCAAAACAAAATCATTGACAATCAGCGTAGTTGCGTTGTCAGTGTTGTTGGCTATCGCTTTGATTGCTACAATTGTACTCGCAGCCTTCTCGTTCACTAGAACGGCTAGTACAACACTGAACTTCGCAGGAGGAATTTCATTGACAGCTACCGAGGGCATTGATTCGACAACAGGTGCATGGAAAGCTTACTTGGTAAGCAGCGATGGTACAGTTACTACAACAAACGCAACTTCTACAGGTATTACACAAGGTATTGCTCTTGCTCCAATCAAAATTAAGAATAATGCATCACAATCAATTATTATGGCAGTTGCTGTAACCATTGAAAATGATGGTAGCAAAACTGCTCCAACTATGTATGCAAGTGCTACTGGGGGCAAGGCTACTGTTACAACGCAGTTGATTGATAGCTCAAAAACTACGCAAGCAGTAAACTTCTCAACAGCAACGGCAAGTGATTCTAATACACTTACTGCAACAGCAGGTGGCAAAAGTTTGAAATGGGTTACTTTTACAGTTGCTGCAAATACAGAGCAAGCTGTTACAAAGTACATTAACACTATTTTTGCCGATGTAGATGACCTTGATGGCTTGGGACTGAAAGCAACATTCTACGTTTCAGCAGTATATGTTGGACAGAGTATTGAGAGTGCTATCACAAGTGGTACATTTGGAACATGGAATAACTAATTAAATTAAATAAAAACAAGACCATTTCGGTCTTGTTTTTGTTTACGATATTTTTTGTTTACGATTTTTATAAATTTAATTGATTACGCCCACTTGATACCAGCGGTGGTGTAGTTGAGTACATTGTTCCAGTCTGATACCGAAATAGTTTGCCCCGAAGTCGTTGACCTATTTTTTGCAGTGATTACTACAATTCCTTGCATTTTTGCACCCATATTCGCAGAACTCAAAGTCTTGGTTAGGGGGTAAAAGTCGCTAATCATACTGGTAAAACTAGATTGATTTGAGGTAAACTCACGGGTAACACAAATCGCCGAATACTTGTATGCTGTGCCGCTAGAATTTTTGGGAACGCTACTAATTAGCGCTTTCTCTTGGTCAGTGTATAGGGTGGTACTTACCGTTGTCGCACCAGTCGCTGCTGGGATAGACGCTATTGTGCTGTTGGTCGTATAAACGATTGCAAACACACGCACCGTTACTGGGGTGGTAGAGGTCGCACCACTGGTTACCTTTACGTTGATATTTTTGAATGCTGGGGCAGCAAGTGTAGCATCATTGATTATGTATGTAGTAGGCGCCGCCTCGGTCGCAACTAGCCACTGATTGCTAGTGTTGATACCCTCAATATCTACGGTTACGCTATCCGCAAATGCTAGCGATACAGTCGCCTTTTTGCTATTGCTAAAAAATGCCAGCACGATAGTACTGATTACGGCAGCCACTAGCAAGAGAGTCAGTACGGAAAATACAATAATGGCTGGTAGATTTTTCATTCTACGCAATGTTGATTCCTCCTTGTATGCACTTTCAATTATTGTACCACATTTTTATATTTTTTTGCAAACATTTTCAATCATTATTTTGCTTTTTTTGTTTAGGAAGAGTATGGCGTTAATCTTTATTGGGTTCATTAGCCCCCTCAAAAATAAATAAACAAAATTTGTCATAACTATTGCAAAAATTTATAAATTATGCTATAATACCAACAGATTACGAGATGTAATCCTTGACAGGAGAGTTTGTCCCTGTCCATTAGTCCAAAAGGAGGTCTTCCGATTTATGAACAAGTATGAGATGTTGTACATCATTTCTATCTCTGCAGAAGAGGAGGCTCGTGAGGCAATTATCAAGAAATTTAGTGATATGGTAGTTGCTGACGGCGGTGTCGTTGATTCTGTTGACAAGATTGGTGTCAAGAAATTCGCTTATCCTATCCAAGACAAGCGTGAGGGTTTCTATGTTTTGATGAACTTTACTGCTAACCCTGCACTTATCCGCAAGATGGAGGAGCAGATGGCTCTGACCGAATTTTTCGTTCGTAAGATGATTATTAAAAAATAGTTTTATTGGAGCAAAAGACAATGAACAAAGTGTTTTTGATTGGTAACTTGACTCGCGACCCTGAGTCTAGCACTACAACCAGTGGTATCGCTATGTGCCGTTTTAGCATTGCGGTCAACCGTAATTTTGCTAATGCTGATGGTGTGCGTGAGACCGATTTCTTTAACCTAACTGCGTGGAGAAATTTGGCTGAGAGATGTGGCAAGTATTTGCGTAAGGGTACAAAAGTTGCCGTTGTGGGCAGTTTGCAGAATCGTACTTATGAGGTCAATGGCGAGAAGCGTTATGCTACGGACATTATCCTAGACGATGTAGAGTTTTTGACTCCTCGTGGAGATAGTGCTAGCACACCTAGTGAGGGTGGCGCTGCCGAGCCAAAAGAGCCTGCCAAGGTTTCTGAATTAGAGCCTGTGGACGATACTGATTTGCCTTTCTAATCATTTAATTTTATTCTAAAAAGGAGATAAAAAATGGCTGAAAACCAAGAAGTTGCTGAAGTAAAAGAAGTAAAGCAACAACCAGAGAAGGCTGAGGCAAAAGACGTTAAGCAAGAAAAGTTTGACCGTAAGCCTCGTGCTGAGGGTGAGGAGCGCCGCCGCCGTCCTCAACCACGCCGTAAGGTTTGTCAATTCTGTCAAGACAAAGTAACAGAGATTGACTACAAGGACGTTGCAAAACTTCGCCGTTTCGTTACTGAAAAGGGTAAGATTATTTCTCGCCGCCAAATGGGCACTTGTGCAAAGCACCAGAGAGAATTGACTACCGCTATCAAGCGTGCTAGATATATGGCTCTATTGCCTTATTCTGCTGACTAATTTCAGTTTGCGAATATTATTCATTATTTTGCATATTTATTATAAAATAAATCAATTTAGCATTTACAAAAGGCACTGCATTTTTGCAGTGCCTTTTTTGTTACGAAATTTACTTTGTTGCCGAGGTAAGCGAGCCTATTCCGTAGGTATTAATTTTTGTCTTGACAAAGACCTCAATCTTTTGCATATAGTCGTCTGGGTCGGGGAGAGTTTCGAGATATTTTTCCCATTCGGCAGAATTAGCAATCTTGAACGAACGGTAAAAATCGTATGCGTCAAAGCCATATCGTTTAGCAATCTGCATTGCGTCATCTACATCGCTCGCAATCCTCAATTGTATTGCGTCCGCAATAGCTGCATTGTTGTAATTTCCCGCATGTGGCAGTTTGCCGCTTGCTTCCTCTATCATCTCGGTACGCAGTTTCAATTCAATATCAAAATAAATGCACGGTGTGTTATTCACAAACTTATATTCGCCGTGGATACTCTTGTCAGTAACCGTAAACCCTATCGTTGCGTCATCAAAATTTTGGTCAGTAATATGCGTGAGTGTAACGGGGTGGTCGTTTAACCCCTCGTCCAGCCAACTGAATTTCACTCGCTCCTCATTTGTGAGGACTACTGCGAGTTTCCCTCGCTTGAAGATGGAAATTTCGCCCTTGTTCTCTATTTGGTCGGGTGAGGCGGTTTGCTCCTCGGTTGAGCCGCCCGCACTTGGCTCAGCTGACGATTCGCCACCACCGCCGCTGCCTCCGCTCGAACCACCGCCACCGCTTGAGCCTACATTTTCCTCACGAATATTTAGACAACTCATTATGCTCGTCCCGTGAGGGCTAAGGTAGTTGTGGTAGAAACTCCGCAAATTCGCCTCGTCAGTCGCTAGATACTGGTCGTTGTAGCGGACTATCGTCTGAATATTGTCGATTTCGTTTGAGTTGATGTCAGATGAAAGTTTGATTAGGTCTTTTGCCTTGCCTTTGGTATGTACGAGCAAGGTATTATTTCCTGCATTGTTACCTCGTACGAGATAGTCCAGAGTTTCCGCCAAATTCTGTTGGCTCGCTTCGTAGCCGATTAGCACAAAGCAGCAGTGGGCTAGGCGAACCTTTTTGCCAATTTGGTAGTCCATTTGGGTAAATGCGTCCAGTAGGTTGCTCCCTTCCGATGTTACGAGGGACAGATTTGGTGCGTACTGACCGCCCGCTTGTGGAATGACTATTTGAGCAGTCAACATAATTCCGTCAGGCAGTTTTTCCCCAGTGTCAATGGCGAGCCCTGTGCATATCGCTCGGACGATGGACTGATTCGGCAAGTTTATTTGGCTCGGGGCAAGAATTAGCAAAAAAATCACGACCGCAAAAAGCACTATTTTGTTGAAGATTTGTTTTGACATTTTTGCCTCCTTTTTATACTCAAACTTGCACACAAAATCATAATTAATAGCATTAACCCGCCTGTGATGTAACTTAGGTAAGACGTGATGAGCATTTGGCTATCTGATAGACTGAAATTGATTACTGCAGCCAAGCAAAATTGTATTATGAGCGTCCCGATTATCGGCCAAAAACTCGACTGCGTATGCACAATCCATTTTGACGCTTGCCCGAGGCAATACAGTAGTATGCTGGCGGAGCAAAATAGTTTGGTAATGTCTATCATCATACTTAGCCAGTTCAATCGCTGCAAATCGAGTATGTATGGGTCGTATTGCGTATAGTCGCTGATTGCAAACGTGCTCAAAATTGTGCTGTACCCAAATATGTCATAGAAAACGAAGCAAAATAGCAGGATAAACGCAAAAAGTCCGACATTTGACCACGCCGTTTTGGCGACAAAGTGCGGTTTGATTTTGACTTTCCCTACAAAAAAGAGTAGGGGAAGTGCGTTGCCGAAGTAAAACAGATTTTCACTCAACCCCCTTATGCTAGGCAATATCCCATCATCAAAATATGGCAACATTGCTCCCCATGACGCAAACTCGATATTTGACACCAATGCGATGACTAGCCCTATAACGATTACGGGGAATAGAATTTCAAAGGTTCGTCCCATCGTTCTACACCCCTTAAAACTGATATATCCAACGACAAAAAAGGTCGAAAGAGTGTAGATTACGGGGTTAAAATCATCGTAGAGATAGTCCTTAAAAAAGGTAAAAACTTCTATCAACACAAATATAAACTTGGTGATTATGAATGCATACAATATAAAAATTATTATGTAGGCGAGGACGGAGCCAAGCCGTTTTTTGAGGAGGGATAGGAGGTTGCAGTCTGGGTTGCGTGCTATAACTAGGCTAACGAGAATTATTATACCAAGTTCGACAATCGAACCGAACAAAATCGAGAAAATCGCATCATTTTGCGCTGTCGAAAAAATGCTAATCGGCATTGTCATCAGTTTGGATGTGGTTACCAAAAATAGGCTGATGAGGATAAATTGCCTAGTCGTTAGTTCGGTCATTTCCTTGCCTCCATTTGTTTATATTTTTGATAGATTTTGGACGAGTCCGCATTTCGGTCATATTTTCACGCCGCAGGCCGTCCTTTGTATCGCTATTGATTTTCGGCGCAAAAGGAGCGAGGTAAGGCGACCCGTAACTATCCATATTCGCTAGATACGCTATCAAGAAAAGTCCGCCCAGCACTATGCCCAAAACTCCCATAAAACCGCCTATTATCGTGAAAACTAGACGCAAAAATGAGGTTTGATTGCTGAGTTCGGGTAGGGTATAACTCATCACGCCTGTTAGTGCGACAATTAGTACCGCAGGTGGCGAAATCAGCCCCGCTTTTACCGCCGTGTCGCCCAAAATCAATGCACCTACGATAGACAATGCCAACCCCATATACCTAGGCATTCGCAAGGACGCCTCATACAGAATTTCAAAGAGAAAAATGATAAACAGCGTTTCTAGCAGCGGCGGAATCGGAATCCCTTGGATGGAGTTCGTAATTGTGATTAGCAATTTTATCGGTATCGCCTTTGCGTGGTGGCAAAGTAGCGCCACATATAGCCCAGGCAGCATAATGGCGATTATCCCTGCACATAGCCTCAAATAGCGTAGAAATGTGGCTCGCCCCGGGTTGGTGTAGTAGTCGTTACTCGACTGCAAATCTTCTAATAATATGTATGGCAGCGTCAGCACAATCGGCGAACCATCGACCAGTATCGCCACCCTGCCTTCTAGTATTTTCGCCGCCGCCACATCGGGTTTTTCGGTTGACCCAATCTGTTTGAAAATATTATGTTTCCCAGTTTGCAGAAATTCCGCTAGATAGTTTGAGTCGACCACGCCGTCAATGTCAATCTTGCCTAACTTATCCTTGATAGCTTTTACAACATTCGGGTCGGCGGTGTCTTGTAGGTAAATTATCCGCACTTGGCTATTAGTTTTTGTACCGATTACCATCTCATCGACTTTGAGTTTCGGGGTTTTGAGCCTTTTGCGAATTAGAGTCATATTGGTTACAAAGTCCTCGACAAATCCCTCCCGAGGTCCTTTTACAACCGCACTGGTAGGCGGCTCGTTCGGCATTCGTATGACCCATTTTGCGCACTCGACAATTAGCGTTTTTTGGGAATTTGCAAATATTACCGCACAAAAGCCATTCAGCACATTTTCTGTCATCGAGTCAAAATCTTGCGCCTCCGATACCTGACTAAAAGAGATGATTTTTTGTTTCGCTATGTCTGCAATATCAGTGCTAGGCGACTCGGGTAGTTCTTGGAGCGGGGCAATCACGCTAGAAGTCAGCAACAATTGGTCGACAATGTTTGACAAAAAAATTATAGCGATTTCTTGATTGTTTTTTGTCTTGAATTGCTTGATTTCTAGGTCGCTAGTTTGACTAAATTTTTCCTTTATTTTGGCTATTTGCTTTTCGAGTTCCATTTCTGCACCCCTTTTTATTAGGTTTAGTGTGCTGAATAATCAAAATTTTTATACACAGTAGCCAAAAAATAAAAGTTTTGTTTCGATTAATTATTGACTTTATTGCGACAAAATATTATAATTATTAATATAAAGTTTTATTATTGAATTGAGGTTAGATTTTATGGAAAATATTACTGGTAAGAGTTTGATGCGCAAATGGCGTGAATTTTGGCTGAGCAAGGACCACAAGGAGATAAAAGGGGCGTCATTGATTCCGACCGACAATACTGTCCTTTTTACCACTGCTGGTATGCAGCCGCTCGTACCTTACCTTTCAGGTAAGCCACACCCATTAGGCAAGAGGTTGTTTGACATCCAGCCTTGTTTGCGTACCAACGACATTGATGAGGTAGGAGATAACCGCCATCACACAATGTTTTTTATGTTGGGCAATTGGAGTGTCGGCGATTACTTCAAGAACGAGGCAATTAGATGGAGTTATGAGTACCTAACTGACCCTCGTTGGCTCGGTATCCCTCGTGAAAAATTGGCTGTAACAGTTTTTGCTGGCGATGACACAATCCCTCGTGATGAGATTAGCGCTGGCATTTGGCAGGAGTGCGGGCTAAACAAAGACCAAATCCACTATTTTGGCAAAAAGGATAACTGGTGGGAAATCGGCTCTGGCGTAGGCTTGTGCGGGCCCGACACCGAGATTTTTTACGACACTGGTAAACCCGCTTGTAGCGACCACTGCGACCCTTCTTGCGACTGCGGTAAATGGGTGGAAATCTGGAACAACGTGTTTATGGAGTTTAATGTAGAGAGCGTAGGCGCACCTCTTACCAAACTGCCACAACAGAATGTCGACACAGGTATGGGATTAGAGCGTATAGAATGCGTTCTCAATGGTTATGATTCTACATTTAGGAATGAGTGTTTTAGAGCACCTATCGCCAAATTGGAGGAATTGTCAAACAAGACTTTTGACTTTGATAACGAGTACGGTAGGAGTTTCTGTATCATTGCAGACCACATTAGAGCCGCAGTATTCTTGCTCGGTGATGTAAACCCTACCACTCCTAGCAATGTTGGACAAGGGTATATCTTGCGTAGGCTCATTAGGCGTGCCGTAAACTGTGCCAGGAAATTAGGCATTCAGCCTACCGACCTAGTTGAGGTTGCTAAGGTTTACATCGAGTATTACCAAGATGAATTTGAAAACTTTGCAAAGGTTAAGCAATTCATAATTGACGAACTAACCAAGGAAATACAGAAGTTCGAGCATGCAATTGAGGGCGGGGTCAAGGAGTTTGAACTCCTTACCCGCAATATGAAGGCTGGCGACACAATCGAGGGCAAGGACGCTTTCCGCTTGTTTGATACTTTCGGTTTCCCTCTCGACTTGACTGTGGATATGGCGACCGAGAAAGGACTAAATGTAGACAAGGCTGGCTTTGACGCCAAGTTCGTAGAACATCAGCAAAAGTCAAGGGACAACTCGGGTGCAATGTTCAAGGGTGGTGTTGCCGAGGCTCATTCAGAGGAGGAGCAGGTCGCATTGCGTAGACTCCACTCGGCTACTCACTTGCTCCTCGCTAGCCTAAGGCGAGTTGTGGGCGACTATGTAGAGCAGAGAGGTAGTAATATCACCCCAGAGAGATTGCGCTTTGACTTCGTTTGCGACCACAAGTTGACCCCAGAGGAGTTAAATAAAATTGAAACTATGGTAAATGAGCAAATTAAGCGTGATTTGCCTATTACTTGTGATGAAATGACCGTACCAGAGGCAAAGGCTAGCGGTGCAATCGGTATCTTTGATGACCGCTACGGCGATAAAGTTACAGTTTACACAATGGGCGATTTTAGCAAAGAAATTTGTTGCGGTCCACACGCCAGCCACACAGGTGAACTCGGCGTGTTCAAAATTCAAAAAGAGGAGAGTAGTAGCAGCGGTGTCCGCAGAATCAAGGCTATTCTCAAATAATTGACATCTATGCTAGCGATTCAGTAAAATAATATTTAGGAGATAAATCTAATGAATGTTTTAGCAAATATACTAAAAATACTCATTGTTTTGTTATCACTCGCTGTTGCTGCTGTCGTAATTTTGTTGGGCGCACTTGTGCTGTTCCCGTCTTTCAGTGTCTTTGGTATTCATTATGTCAATGGCGACAACAAAATTGTGTATAGTTACTACGATGTGCAGGCGGAGGATAACCTCGCAGAGTGGAATAGTGTAGACACCTTGTCTATTACAACGCAATCTTGGGACGTTTATGTCTACTCTGTCAACGTTACCAAGGAGAATCATACCCAAAAAGGTATTGATGCTCGACTTTCTCGTAATTACAACGGCTTTGCCAACAATTCAGTTGCCGAGGCGACATTGTCAAAATACGAGTTTGAGACCAAGAAAGATGGCAATTACCTCTCGTTATCTACTACCGAACCAAGCGGTTGGTTCAGTAGATTCGACTGTGCTGTGTATATCTATCTTGACGCAGACACCTTGAAAGACAAGAGATTGTTAATCAAATCAAACACAGGTAAAATCGTGGTAGGTGAGGCGATTACCAACCGTAGTACTACATTAAATATCCGCAATGTAGATATCGTAACCGATGGCGGTAATACCTATGTAAACGATGTGAATATCGCCAACACTCTCAGTATTCACAAAGGGTCAGGCGATATCAATGTCAACCCGCAACTCCTTTGCGATGTCGAGTTGGCTATAACTAGCGGACTGGGTAATGTTTATGTCAACCAAATCGGTTCAGAGAGCGTCAAAAAGTCGCTCGTAATTGACGAGTTGTACAACTGTGGCGTAACAATAAAAGATATTTATGGCGACTTGATGGTGAAAGCGGGTACGGGAGTTATCAAAGGTACAAAAGTTACTGGCACTGTGGTTTTCGAGGGCGTAAACTGTCATCTAACCCTTGCAGAAGTCGGCAAAAATCTATTCTTTAATAGTACGGACGGTTCATTGAATGTTACCGATGCTCATGTTGTCGTTGCTGATGTAAAAGGAAGCGGAACTATCTATGTCAAGAATTTGATGGAGAAGTCTGTCCTTGATTCTGTCAACGGCGGTATCAAGGTTGATAATGTGTATGCAGACCTCACAGCGGCAACTGTCAACGGGAATATCACGCTCAACAATGAGGCGAGTTCGACTGTAAACTTTGTAGTAGAATCTACCAACGGCGCAGTCAAAATCACTAACGTAAATGGTTCAGTACATTTTAATACTAATAATAACGGTAGAGCGGCATTTACTGGTAGTTTCAAGAAGTTAATCGGCGAAAACATCATCAATACTATTTCAGGCGAAATCAATATCGATATGTTGGACGCTGGTTATGGATTTATGCTCAAAGATTGGTCAACAAAGTCTTCGGTTTACTTCAAATTGTCTAGATTTGAGGAGTTTGCAGTCAAGAATAGTGCTGAGGACGACTCATACAAAAACGGCGTAACAATCGGTGGCTATTCAGGTTCAACAGATACCTTGTCTATCAGTAGTAATGTCGGCAAATTGAGAGTTGTTCACCCAGATTTGGTTTAATTAATGATTTAGTTTAATTGAATAGAAAAGCCCTTGCTGGGCTTTTTCCCTTTTTGTTTTCTCTTTCATGTGAGGGGCGGCTTGCCGCGTGCCGACCGTAGTCGGCACAATGCCTGCCCGCAGGCAGGCATTCCGCACGGCACTCCGTGCGGTGCGTTGCGGCAAGCCGCCTGAACCTAGAAACTGTTCAAAATCTCACAAAAATTAGTAAAACCTGCTCCAAATCTCAAAAAATTTTGAGAAATTTT
>DHMD01000060.1:0-9409 GCA_002405615.1 Christensenella sp. UBA4651
TTGGGATTCGGTGCGAGAGCATATTCGTAGCCTATACAAGCAAAATATGGACGAAAAGTACGCAGGACTAGCATTTAGCGTGCTGGTCGGGGATAGGACAGAACTTGACCCCGAGATTGCCTATAACTTCCAAATTTCGGGCATAATGCACGTTGTTGCGGTGAGTGGACTGAATACGGCTTTCATTATGATACTGCTACTTTGGGCGCTCAAAAAGGCTCGTGCAAATCGTTGGGTCAAACTCACAACGATAATTCTCGTGCTACTCTTTTATGCGATTTTGTGCGATATGACGCCAAGTATTGTGCGGTCGAGTATGATGTCGATTTTCCTAATCACTGCGCAATTATTCGGTAAACAGCGTGATGACCTCACTAGTATTTCACTCTCGGGCATTATCCTATTAATTATATTCCCGATGTATGTGTTCGATTTGAGTTTTCTGTTGAGTTATCTCGGTGTTTTCGGAATTTTCCTACTCAACAAACCGATTGAGCGTGGACTAACAAAACTAAAATTCGGACGCCTCGCCGCCCCGATTGCGCTGACACTTTCTGCAACTCTGATGACTGCGCCAATTATTATCAACGCTTTCGGCTACTTCTCGCTCATAGGCTTGCTCGCAAACCTCGTGCTAGTTCCGCTCTTTGGTTATGTGTTTATGTTGCTGTTTTGTGTAACGATTGTTGCGCTAATTATTCCCGTTTTTGGGTATTTGTTGTGGCTACTACAATGGGGCTTTTGGTTTGTGGACAAGGGGGCGTGGCTCTTTGCCTCGATTCCGTACGCTTCGGTCGCACTAAACAAAATTCCAGACTGGGCGCTAGTCGGGTGGTATACTGGCACATTCTTTGTTAGTCAGCAATGCGTGGCGAAACCTCGGGTCAAAATTCCGCTAGCAGTTATCACTATCGCCGTGTTTTTGGTCGGGTTTGTGTTGTCATTCTTTGTGGCTTTCTAGTCCGCAAATGCTTTACAATACTCGCAAATTATGCTAAAATACCCACAAAAGGTGCGGAAATATGAAGTTTCAGGAATTAAAAAAATCTTTATCAAATATTAGGCAGGCGTACTTTATTAAGGGGAGCGATGCCTTTTTGCGACAAAAAGCGGTGGAGATGATTACCAATCATTCGCTCAAATTAAAAGACCTAAATTTGGCTACTTTTAATGACGAAAACACCGATATGTCGGCTATAATTTCTGCGTGCAAGTCTATACCTATGATGGACGAACATAGGGTGGTGGTGCTGCGCGATATTGCGGTGAAAAAGGCGGACGAGGTCGCCCCAATCCTAGATTATCTCAAAAAGCCGCTACTATCCACTGTGCTAGTTATCGTGGATTCGGTGGGTAATTCCGCTTTCAAAAAAATTGAGCCGCTGTGCGAGGTTGTGGACTGCTCGCCACTGGATACCATTATGCTAGGCAAGTTGGTGGCAACTCAACTAAATAGCCTCGGGGTAAAAATCAATAGCGATGCTCTCGAAACGCTGGTAAATTATTGCAATAACGACTATACTCGCATAAATAATGAGGTAATCAAACTCGGCAATCTCCTAGGGCAGGGCGGGCTAGTTACCCTCGCTGTTGTGGAGCAAAATGTGCATCGTGAGGTGGAATACGATGTCTTTGAATTGAGCAACGCAGTCGCTAACAAGAACGGCAAAAAGGCGATGGAGATAGTAGAACAGTTGCTCGTCCGCAAGGAATCGCCGCAAATGCTGATTATGCTGATTGTTAGCAATTTCCGCAGAATGTTTTACGCAGTGTCGTGCAAGGATAGCAATGCCACAGTGGCAAATAAACTAGGTATAAAAGAGTATGCGGTTAAAATCGCTAGGGAAGTTGGGGCGAAATTTAGTCTCCCGAAACTCAAAAAAGTGCTGGATTTGGGGGCGAATCTTGATTTCCAAATCAAAACGGGCGAAATGAGCGACAAAAACGCTCTCTACTACTTTATAACTAGCATTGTGGCAATGTGAAATATTGGACATTTGCGATTTTTATGTAAAAATCAGTTCAACTTGTACGCAAATGCTTTATTTTTTGTTTTAATTATGCTATACTTGACAATATTAATTATAGTGATTAATGGAATAATTGAAGGAGTGAAGAATGAATAAACCAATGAATAATGGGCCAAAGCGTGTTTCTATTTTCCCCATTCTGTTGATTGCGTTCCTCATAATCGTGTTGCTGTTTGCGTTTATGGGGTCGGGCGACCAGAAGAAAGAGATTAGTATTGACACTTTTTATGACAAATTGGGTACTTCTGCTGCCGATACTCAGGTAGCGGCTGTCCACTTTTATGGTACTACCGTTTATGGTATTTATAAGGGTAAAACAGCGGAGGAAACCGCAAAAAAGATTGAGGCTTTCCCCAAAAACTATGACTTTTATGTAGTTGTGGCGTACACATATCAGGTGGAGAATATTCAGGATAAGGTCGAGGCTGTTTCGGCTGAAATCAAAATCACCGCAGCACCTGTTTCTGAGCCTTTCCTCAGCAAGATTTTGCCATACATCTACATCTTGATGATTATCGTTTTGGGCTACTTCGTCTACAAAGCGATGACCAAAATGTCGGGCAAAAACGGCGAATTTGGGCGTAGCAAGGCTAGAATGGATAGCGGGCTAAAAGTTCGCTTTGCCGATGTAGCTGGCTGCGATGAGGAAAAGCAAGAAATGCAAGAAATCGTAGAATTTCTCAAAAACCCTCGCAAATTTACCGATATGGGTGCTAGGATACCAAAGGGTGTAATGCTAGTAGGCCCTCCTGGTACTGGTAAAACTTTGCTCGCAAAAGCTATCGCTGGTGAGGCTGGCGTACCGTTCTTTAGTATCACTGGTAGTGATTTTGTAGAAATGTATGTAGGTGTCGGTGCGGCACGTGTGCGTGATTTGTTTGAAACGGCAAAACGCAGCAGCCCTTGCCTAATCTTTATTGATGAGATTGACGCAGTAGGTCGTCAGAGAGGCGCAGGACTCGGCAATACAAATGATGAGCGTGAGCAGACACTCAACCAGTTGCTGGTGCAAATGGACGGTTTCGAATCGAGCGCTGGTATTGTGGTAATCGCCGCAACCAACCGACCAGATGTTCTCGACCCAGCCTTGTTGCGTGCTGGTAGGTTTGATAGGCGAATCGTTGTCAATGTTCCCGACCTAGAAGGTAGAATCAAAATTCTCAAACTTTACGCAAGGAACAAGCCTTTTGCTGATGATATTGATTGGGAAGGTATCGCTAGGAGATTGCCATCTACTACGGGTGCGGATATAGAAAATATCCTCAACGAGGCTGCTATTTTGGCGGTAAGAGATAACCGTAATTTGATTACCGAAGCCGATATTTTTGAGGGTTCGCTCAAAGTTGAGTACGGACCTCAGAAGAAGAATCGTAAGACAAGTGATGAGGAAAAGAAATTTACCGCTTATCACGAGTCTGGACACGCAATCGTTATCAAGTCAATCAATGGTAGCGACAAAGAGGTTCAAGAGGTTACTATCATTCCTCGTGGTATGTCGGGTGGTATGACTAGCCAAATTGACCGCAAACACGGCGGCGACACATATCAACTTACTCGTGATGAAATGCTAAACCACATCGCTGGACTTATGGGTGGTCGTGCCGCAGAAAAATTGATTTTTGGACACGTTGCGACTGGTCCCGCAAATGATATCGAGGTGGCTACAAATATCGCTCGTGATATGGTTACCAAGTATGGTATGAGCGAGAAATTGGGGCCCGTATGCTACGCTTCTGGTGGTGAAGTATTCCTCGGTCGTGATTTCCAACAACATTCAAATATCAGCGAGCATACCGCGAACCTAATTGATGAGGAAGTCAAGGCGTTTATCGAATCTGGTGAGAAGAGAGCGATTGAAATTTTGACAAAGAATCGTAGTATTCTAGACGAAATGGCAAAAACTTTGATTGCTAAACAGACAATTTACGCCGAGGAAGTAGACGAGTTGATGTCTGGTATGTCATCAGAGCAAGTTATCGAGGCGATGGACAAGCGTACTGCCGCTCGCAAGCAAAAGGACGCAGAGGTTTTGGCTCGCAAGAAACAAGCAGAGGAGCAGAAAACGGCTGAAACTGTCAGCGCAATGGACGACCTAGAAAAGACTGTTTTGGGTGCGTACACAAATTCTGCTTCTGGCCAACCAAAGCAAAAGAAAGCAAGCAAAAGTGAGCAAGCAACTCCTACTACGGAGAACACTGCCGAAGCAAAGGACGAAGTTGCAAAGGAGGCAAACCAAGATGCCCAAAAGCAATCGGACGAAAGCAAAAAGCAAGAAACCGAGGACAAAAAGTCTGTAAATTCAGGTACAAAACCAGAAAACAGCGAAAATTAGTTGACCGACTCTGGTTCTTGTGATATTATAATGTAGCAAATTAGGTATTTTGCTTAAATTTTCACACAAAAAGGGAATGACTATGAAAAATCAAGACAACACAAACATTTCAGTGCAAGACAGCACGCAAGTACCGTTTTTCAAGCGTATGAGCAAAGGTAACTTTATATTCTTTGTTGTTTCATATTCTATTATTGGTATACTCATTCTTACTACTATTTTGTTGGCAGTAATTCCGACATACACTGGTGTAAAGTTTGAGACAACACCTGACCGTATCGTATTGAGGTCTGCAACTGCTAGCCTTACACTTTATGCTGATGATGACAGCACAAAGGCCGACTTTCAGACTATTTGGGACGCATACAACAGTTCTAGTACTCCTGTCGTAATCGACACAATGTTTAATGGTTACGCAGGCAAGGGCAAAGAAGCTATCTATGAGCAGAGTTCTACAAAGTCTTTTGCAAATCTTGCAAAGGACGGCACATATTCAGTGTCTTTCCACTGGGATAGCGACCAATTGATGACTGACGCACATGGCAATAAGTTCACTTATTATTTGAGTGGTAACAAGACTCAAATTACCGACCCAACATATTATACTGCTGCTGTGTTCGCTGTTAGCGATTCAACTTCTGCTACTCAGAACTCTTTCTACTTGCGCAAGAAAGGTGCTAGCGAATCAAGTACAACTACTAGGTTTTACTACACTGGTTACGCAAACTTTATGACTTTGTATGACGCAATTGAGAAATTAGAGGACGCTGGCAAGTTTACAGCATAATCAAGAAAGCCCCAAAGACGGGCTTTTTTGTTTTCTTGTTTAACAAAAGCATTATATCCAATTATGCAAAATCTACCCGCAAAAATTGTTTTAATTTAATTGCCAAAGTGCAGCAATTGTGGTAGAATAGTAAAAAATAGGTAGACTGGTATTTGGGGGCATTCAAAAATGGCAGACAAAGTTGGGACAAGTAGTTTTTTTGTACGCATAATTCTTGTTGGCTTTCTTCTTGCACTTTTGCTCGTAGGTGCGTTACTATCCATTTTTTATCGTGGTACTGGTAGTACCTTTATACTGATTGCTTTGGTAATCATACCTGCCTTGGGCTTGCTTGTGATGTATTTTTTGCACATTTCAGTGCTATTTCGCAAGGACAAGGCAGAGAATATCGAGGAGGAATTTTTTGTGCCTCCACTCGCTGATGCAAAAACTATTGTGATATACGGTTCTGAATTTGCCGACCCGTATTACAAGCAGTTGACTATGCCACATTTTGTGGGCAAGGCTTCGCCTAAACAGAGTAACAAAACTAGGCGAAAATCGGCTACTCGCAACAAGCCTGTTATGAGGTCTACTTATGCAGACTACACCGATACTTACAACGGTGTAACACAGGGGCAAATGCTGCTAGATAATTGGCTAGACGTTCTGCGTGATGAACCTGTCGTGGTCGAACAAAACGACCGAGAGGCGACTCTTGCGGGAGATTTAACTGACGAAGTGCTAGATACATATCGTGCAGAGATTGCTAACGACAATGCCACTCCTACTGCGGAGGAGGCTGTTTCTGCACCCGCTACCAGTGAGCAAAAATTGCCACGCAAATCTACACCCAAAGAACGCAGGTCAAGGGACAAGTCTACCCCTCGTAAGAGGCGTGAAACAGAAATTAGTCCAGCAACACCTATAATAACTGATGAGCAAAAGACGGATGTCAAAAACACCACGGTTATCGAGAGAAAAGCGGTTATCAAGCGAGAGCGCCGCATAAAGGGTAGCAGAGGTCGCCGTTCTCCGATCAATGAGCGAGTAGTTGGCGAGCCTATTATAGCAAAGACGAGCGAGCAGGCTGCTGTGGCGGCAGTCGGCAGAATTGTCGAGCCAACGACAGGCCGCAACAAGCCCAAAGCAAAGCCCAGTAGGGAATACAAAATTCGCATTCACAAAAAACCCGAGAAAGACAAACGAGATGAGTATATTTATATCAAGCAACCTAGAGTAGACACCAATCAACCTATCAAGTCGCTGCTTTTGGAGCGATTTGCACACCTCAATACAAACACTACACATAGTGCCTCACAAGAATTATTGAACAAAATGAGGCGAGACAACACAAGGCGGTAATCAAATGAAATTAACAAGATTTAGAGTTCAAAACTTTCGTTCCTTTGTCGACAGCGGCTGGATTGCGTGCGACTCTGTTACGGCAATAGCGGGAGTTAATGAGGCGGGCAAGAGCAACCTTTTGCGTGCGTTGTGGAAACTCAACCCAGCAGCCCGTTCGGACAACAAAATCCTCAAAAACGATATCCCTATTGACCGATTTGACGAGATTATGGACGGCGAAAAATTACCGATTTTTATTACGGCTGAATTTAGATTGCGCCCATATGACAAGGAGTTAATCAAGAATAAATTTAAGGATTGTGTCAGTTTTGATAATGTCCGAGTTTCTAGGTTTTTGAGCGGGGAGTATTTGGTGGAATACCCCGTAAATGTGCCGAATGAGTGCCGCAAATCGCTAGATGATTTTGTAATCAAGATTATGCCAGGCTTTGTGTATTATAGCAACTATGGTAATTTGGATAGTAATATTTATTTGCCGCAAATGCTCGCAAAGTTCAACAAAAGTGGCGTAAATACAATCAGCAAATCAAAGCAAAGGACTATCAAACTGCTACTAATGTACATCGGTATTACTCCCGAAATGCTAGTTTGTGATACTCCGCTACTAGCAGCCGCCTCACAAAACCAACTCAAATTAACCGCCGCCCAACTCAAAGAAATTGTGGCGAAACAAGCGAAATATCAGAAATTATTTGATGAGGCAAGCGTGCGCCTGACCAAGGAGTTTAATCAATGGTGGCATCAAGGCGAGTACAAGTTCGAGTTCGCTTTTGATGGCGGGAATCTGACTATTTTTGTTACTGATAAAAACGGTATTCGTGCGCCTCTCGATGACCGTAGTGTGGGTATACAGTGGTTCTTGTCTTTCTTCCTTGTGTTCTCGTTGGAGAGCCAGTTCTTCCTCACAAATACTGTTATGCTGCTAGATGAGAGTGGTGCAACTTTGCATGGATTAGCGCAACAAGATTTGGTTGTGTTCTTTGACGAACTTGCAAAAACTAACCAAATCATCTATTCAACTCATAGTAGTTTTATGCTGCCAGCCGAACATCTCGACCGTACTCGTGTGGTTTACAAGGATAAAAAGGGGCACAGCCTAGTCAGCAGCGATATGACATTTACCGAGGAAACTCGTTCTAGTCGTGCGGCGATTGTGCCGGTGAGTACTGCTGTAAATATGCAGGTTAGCTCAGCTGTTTTGCGTGATAGTTTGCCTGTGATTACTATGGACGCAGCAGTCGAAACCTACCTAAATTGTTTCAAAAATTACTTTATCGAGGCAGGGCAACTTAATAGCCAAATGATAAAGTCGCCACTAATTGTTTTGACCTCGACTCCTGACGGGGCGGAGGGGACTGCGCAGATTTTGGCAAAACAAAATATCCTGCCTTGCGTGATTGCGGAGGAGTGCTACAACACATACAAAATCGTGCCTAGATTAAAAGAAAGTTTTGGCAAGCAAAGTAACAAAATTATTGTTCTAAAAGAATGTATGGGCGTAAACACAATAGAAGATTTAATCCCATCTGAAATTTTTAACGAATGTTGTGCTCAATTTTTTGCCGATAACTTCGGTAGCGATTTTGTGTTGCGCTCAAATTTGCCGTTTTTGGAGCAGTTGACTATGGCAGACAAGGTAAAAAACTTGCCGAATGATTTTCGTGCGATTATCGCTAGCAAAGTTAGTGAGTATATTGCCGAGCATTACAAGGACAAATCTTTGCGTTCTGCTAGCCGAAATTGGTTCAAACTTTTTGAGACCATTTACAATAATTATAAATAAGAGAGGATTTTGCCGCTCTTTTTTATTCTAAACCTAAAATATATTGATTTTTTGCGATTTTTGTGATATTATCTTTTTAGAGGTGAACAAGATGAAGAATGTTTTGATAGGTATTGCATGGACATATGCAAATAGTGATATTCATTTGGGGCATATTGCAGCATATATGCCGGGCGATGTTTTGGCACGTTTCCATAGAGCCAAGGGTAATCGCGTGTTGATGGTCAGTGGTACAGACTGCCACGGCACTCCGACAACCGAGCGTGCGATTCGTGAGGGGCGTACCCCAAGGGAAATCGTTGAGCAGTACCACAACCAGTATGTTTCTGTCTTTGAGAAACTCGGTATGAGTTACGACTATTACACAATGACCGCTAGCGACTATCATTGCAAAAAGGTGCAAGAGATGATTTTGAGGCTAAAGGAAAATGGTTACATTTATCCCAAGACCGAGCCTGCTAGTTTCTGCCCGAAGTGCAACAAATTTATTTACGACCGTGAGGTAGAGGTAATTTGTCCAAAATGTGGTGCGGTGAGCAAAGGCGACCAATGCGGCAGCTGCGACTATGTGTTCCAAGCGCAAGATTTGCTCAAAGGTAAATGCCGTATTTGTGGTAGCAATACAGAGGTTCGTGATAATACTAACCTGTATTTTGCGCTGTCAAAGTTTACCGAGCCGCTGAAAGAGCATTTTGAGAATTGCAAGAAGTATTGGAGGAAAAACACTGTAAACGAAACTGCAAAATTCCTAAGCGAGGGCTTGGTGGATAGAGCAGTTACCCGAGACCTAAATTGGGGTGTGCCAGTTCCTTTGGCGGGGTATGATGACAAGCGTATCTACGTGTGGATTGAGGCTGTATGGGGCTATGTTACCGCTGCGCAAGCATATTGCGAAAAAGAGGGTTTGGATTGGACTGATTTTTGGTTCAAAAAAGATGGTCAAGAGAATTTGGTTTATATGTGCCATGGCAAGGATAATATCGTTTTTCACTCAATCATTTTCCCTGCACTACTTATGGCTACCAAACAACCATACCTTATGCCAGAACATTGCGTAAGTTCGGAATTTCTAAACATCAATGGCGAGAAAATTAGCAAGAGTAAGGGCAACGGTTGGCCAATGCTAGATA
>DHMD01000060.1:9447-22841 GCA_002405615.1 Christensenella sp. UBA4651
AGCCAAATTTGACCCTGATAGTATTAGGTATTTTTGTATTGCGAATGGGCCAGAAAAAAGGGATTCAAACTTTACCTTTGAGGACTATCACGCACTACACAATAGCGACATCGTCAACAAATTCGGTAACTTTGTGAACAGAACTCTCAATTACAAGGGCTTGGACGGCTTCTTGCCAACTGGCGAAATGGACACTGAGATTAAGGATGAGATTTCTAGGACATATGAGGCTGTTGAGGCTAATATTATGGAGAATGAATTTAGAGCAGCGTTGGAAAATGTGATGACTTTGGTCGAGAACGCAAACAAGTATTATGACGCAAAGCAACCTTGGGTGCTATACAAACAAGAGGACAAGACCGAGTTTAATAACTGTATCTATACTTGCGTGCAAATTATCGCAAACTTGTCAAATCTTTTTGAGCCATTTATGCCGTTCTGTGCTAAGAAAATCAGAGATTACCTAGGATTAGACGCAAAGCCAAGTTGGAATTTTGTTGAGGTGAAAACCAATAGGAATTTCGGCAAATTTGAGCCATTGTTTACTAGACTTACAGAAAAAGATGTATTATAGATTGCAAAACGAGCGGGTTACAAGACCCGTTCTTTTTTTTGCTATATAATTCCGTAGAATTTATTGCAAATTGTGTAAAATTTTGTAGAATTTATCTTGACAGTTTGGGTGTCTTGTGGTACTATAAAATCGAAATTTTTAAGGTGGTAGTTTTATGAGTTTTATAGAGAAAGTGGCAGAAAAAGATATTATGCTTTTTGCGAGAAAAAATTTGATTGGCAAATACAAGGAGTTGAACACTCTATGTATGCAGAGCGAGAGGGTTAAGTCGGGCTGGTTTGTAGAGCACCGCTTCGAGGACGAGGCTGGTTTTGTTGCAAAGGAGGGTTACATTTTTGTTGATTTTGCTATAAATTATGTAGCAGGGCAATCACAAGACGCAACTCCTTCGAGAGAGTATTGGCAGTCAATACAACAAGTTTATAGAGATTTTATGACTGAACAATTCGGCACAGAGTATACAGAAGTGTTGGACAGAAATAAGGCTAAGGCAGAGGCGATAATGGCTAACTATACAGCAAGAAAGCAAGAGCAAGCCCGTATTCAATCCGTTGTCAATGGCTTGATTTGTGCAGATAATTTAGGCAAGGCAGAAGAATCACAAAAATCTGACGAGATTAGTCAAGAGCGTGAATAAAAAAAGAACCCACAATTTGGTTGGGTTCTCTTTTTATTCTTCTGTTACCAGTTCTTTTTCTTCTGGAATTTCCAATTCTTCTATCTCATTTACTGTATCTTCTTGCGAACTTTCGCTAGTTTTATCATCATCAACTGATTTGCTAAATACAAATAGTTTTTGATAAAAAAATTCAGATACAAAATTAATAAGCATTGTCGAGATAAGCACAACATACTCATTCCAACCGATGTCCGTCAAATTTTGCCCGAGTAGGGTAGACAGCGGAGTAAAAATTATGTAGTAAAGTATCACTAGCGAAAACGCACGAGGGATATTGTTTGTCGATTTGAAAGTTACTTTTCTATTAAATGTGAAGTTAAAAATTATTGACAGAATTAACGAAATCAAGTAGGCGGGCCAGTAGGTAACGCGACACAACTCATTGAGTAGAGTGAATGAGCCAATCTGGACAATCGCCGCACCCGCAGAGAAGCAAGTGAAGAAAAATGCCTGTTTGAGTACCTTAATAAAAGGTTTTTTAGTTTTTACCGCTGCACTAACCTTTTGCTCATCTAATTTGTCGGGTTCTTGCGTTTCGTTTTTGTTATTGTCTATTGTTTCCATTGAGTAGTTTTTCCTTTTTATTTGTTGGACTTGTCCCCGTAAATTATTAGAGGAACTCGCATTTCTGGGAGCGTCAGCCCTCCGTGTATGCCGATAGGCTCTGGACGAGCAGCACCATAAATAGTAGAAAAGACGAAAGAGCAGTCATCGGTCGCACAAGCGAGATAATCGCCCAAAAGGTTATCCAACTCATCGTGCGGAATACCATCTCCCAAGAGTCCGCTTTGCAGCACCTCTTTTTTACTAAAAAGTATAAATTTGTCGCTAAAATATTTCTTAAATAGTTTCTTGAACTCTTTTTGCCTATCTGGCTTTACCACAAAACTCATAGCCCTAGTGCAACCAGTTGGCATCATATACAGAGTGTCGACAAAATCGGGGTAGTGCGTCAAATCACGAACCTCTTTGTTGAGAATTTGACCGTGGTCAGCAGTAATCAAAAATAGTGTATTTGGACATTTCTGACACAAATCCTCAACCTGATAATTTAGGTCATTTATGAGTTTGCTAACTTCGGGCGAATTGTACCCGTACTTGTGCATTTCGCTATCGGGCGAGTCGAGATACCCATATATGAGCCTCTTACCATCGAGATTGCACAGAGTCGTTATGTATTCTGCCATATCCGTCATATTGTTGCAGGTTACTTGGGAAGTGCTGAAATTATCCCTCGCATTAGCGGGGCAAACGGTGTAAGCATGCAAATCAGGATTTCGCTCGCTAATCTGGTCGAGAAAACTCAAATACGGTATATTGTAATGTGCCACATCTTCTTTTGGGGCTTTTTTCCTACTAAACATATCGGTGTTGGTGTAAACATTGATAGTTTGCCCCAAATTTTTGAAATACAGAAAATGCCCCCACCAAGCGTGTTCTGCTGGGGTAAGTCCCGTTTTGAGACTGACAGTCGCTGGGACGGTGCTACTAGGGAAGACCGCACTCAACTCTTGTGCAAAATTCCTGCGTAAAAAACTATTTGCAGGCAAAATGTCCTGCAAAATTTTTTGTCCCATACCATCTAATAATAAAATTACTACATTCTTGTATCCCTTTGCCAACTCTCTATCTACCGCCGCCAATGTCTTGTGCTTTGGCTCGATTCCAAAATACTTTTGTATAGAGCAGGTGAGATTGACACAGCAATTATTATAATCTGGTAATTCTATACGCATTATTTATCCTCGTCTGGTGAAGTGCTAGCGTCAGGTTGCCTTGCCAAAGCAATTTCAATCAATTGCGGGTCAAAGCCAGCCTCTGCATAAGCCTCCTTCAATTTGTTGAGATAGTCCTTGCTTGGTTTACCGTAATTCAACTTTTGCTTGGTAACATAGATTTCACCACGCAAACGCATTTTACCCACGTGAGCGACAACAGTCTTGCGTTCATATAGATAAGGGAAAGACTCAAAGTTTGATAGCGTGTAACGCATTTCCTTTGGGAAGTCCCAAATAGCGACAGGCAACTTTTCGCCACGCTTTTTGACAGCGATTGCGATTGCGTGTCCATTGAATCCCACAAATTCGAGAGCATAATTCTTTACATAGCCGTAACTAATAATTTTTGCCTCAGGGAAACTCTTTGCCAACTCATCAGTTTTGATGTTTGTACCATACGCTATAAAATATTTTTGCATCAAAAAATCCTCCTTGCTTGGTTGAGAGTCATTGTTGGGCTCAAACCAATTCCATATTATTATATCTATTTTTGGCAAAAATGTAAAATAAAATCACTCTATTTGAGTGATTTTTATTGTTAAAGCACAATTCTAGCGTCCACAACGGAGATTTCGCCTTTTTCACTAATCATAATTGGGTTAGCATCAATTTCGTTGATTTCAGGGAAATCGGTAACCAATTGACTGAGTTTGAGTAGGCAATCACGCAATTCTGTTTTGTCCGCAGCAGAGTTGCCTCTCAAATTACCCAAAATATTTTTTGCCTTGGTACTGTCAATCAGTTTTGTGGCATCTAGCGGGGTAAGAGGGCAAGGGCGGAACGCAATTTCTTTGAGTGCCTCGACAAAAATTCCTCCCAAACCAAACATCATCTGATGTGTGCCATTCTTATTCACGATTCCTGCGACCAATTCACGGCTCGCTCCCTTGATTTGTTGCATAACGACAACACCATCCAATGTTTCGATAATTTTCGCCTCACGAAGTCTGTCCATCAACCTCGTCCAATGTTCAATCAGTTCAGCCTCAGACTTGATATTCGTTACCACACCGCCAACATCAGATTTGTGAGTTACTGTTTTACTCGACATTTTGAGTACAACGGGGTAGCCAATCTTATTTGCAATTCGTTTTGCATCAGCGATACTTTGCGCATTCCCAAATTTGGGAGTAGGTAACCCATAATTTGCGAAAATTTGCAAACTCTGCAATGTAGTTAACTGACTAATACCGTCCGCCTTCGCCTCTGCCAAGATTTGAGCTGTAGCCTCTTTGTTTACTTTCAAGTTGACTTTTTCTTCCGTCCCTCGCTCATCCAAGTAGCGTTTGCGTTCTACAAGTCTAGCGACACCGAGCATTGCATTTGCGATTGAGTCAAATGTAGGTATTGAACAATTTGGCAGCGCCTCTGATAACTCTCTATCAAAGTTAGTCGTTGTCAATAGCATTGCGACAATAGGTTTTTCTGGGTGCTTTTGCTTCAATCTTTCCAACGCTTCCATAATGCGAATATCGTTTTTACCCGTAATGTATAGATAAATTACAAAGAGAATATCCACCTCTTTCGCATCGAGCAAAATTTCCGCACTCTTTTCGTATTGTTCCGCAGTCGCACTAGCGACTACATCGACAGGGTTATTTACGCTAGCGGCAGGGGATAGCACGCTACGCAATTTCGCTCTTGTTTCATCAGTTAGATTTGCTAGATTTATCCCAAAATCGCTCGCAGAGTCGGTAGCCATAATCCCTGGGCCACCCGCATTTGTAATAATCGCCAAATTTTCGCCTCTTGGTACAGGGCATTTGCTCATAACTTGTGCCGCACTAAACAAATCACGCAAGTCAATTTCTCGAATAACCCCACAACTAGCGAACAACCCGTTTACGGTTGTGTCATCGCCTGCCAAACTACCCGTATGCGAAACTGACGCTTTTGCACCACGAGCAGACCTACCTGATTTGATAACCAAAATCGGTTTTTTGAGTGAAATGCGAGTTGCAACTTCTCTAAATTCTTGCTCATTTGGTATTGATTCTAGGTACATAAGAATAACCTTGATTTTATCATCATTTTCCCACGCACGCAAAGCGTCAATACTATTAATTTGACACTGATTGCCCAAAGAAATCATTTGAGCTAATCCGATTTTTAGACTAGGTAGCATATTTATTATACCGCTAGCCAACGCTCCCGACTGTGTAGCGAAGCCGATACTCCCGACAGTCGGTTGTAGAGGTGCAAAACACGCATTTAGACTGAATTTGCTATCAGTATTTATTATTCCAAGGCAGTTTGGGCCAACTACCACCATATCGTTCTCATCGGCATATTCTCGAATTTGGTTCTCCATTGCTTTGCCCACTTCGCCAGTTTCCTTGAACCCGCTGGAAATGATTACCACATTCTTGCATTTTGCGGCGTTACATTCTTGCATTACGCCCAAAACGGCAGGGGCAGGGACGGCAATTATAGCAGTATCTACGACAAAAGGCACTGCGCCAATGTTTGGGTAGCATGGCACGCCACAAATCTCATCAGCTTTTGGGTTAATTGCCACCAATCTGCCCGTAAACCTCGCCTCGGTCGCCCTCAAAATTAGCTCATTACCCACGCTGCCCGCCTTTGTGCTAGCACCGATAATCGCTACCGAACTCGGGTGCATCAACTTAAATAAATCTCTATTCATTTTTCCTCCTAAATTTAGTAATTTAATGATAATTATACCCTAATTTAGGATTTTAGTCTATCAAATCTGTTGCAAAATTATTAAATTTTTGATAAAATGCCGCAGAGGTAAAGAAATGGAAATTATCAAAATTGATGGGGTAGTTGCCGCCCCAGATTTGCGTAGTAATTGTTATCTAATAGTAGAGGGCGAGGAGTGTTGTATCGTTGACCCGAGTTTTGGTCTCGGTGTGGTAACGCAAAAGTTGAGAGAAAATTTTGACAAAGATGTGCGTGTTGTGTCTGTAATTTTGACACATTGCCACGCAGACCATAGTGCCGCTCTACCTGAGTTTGCTGGTGCCAAAATCTATCTGACGGCAAGGACAAGAGAAAATCTCTTGCACCCCGAGATAACTCTTTCGCACGAAATTTTGGGTAAAGATATAGACGCAGAGGCAGTAAAAGATGATTTTGTGTTGATTGCTAGTGGCGATGAGGTGGAGTTGGTTTCGGGCTGCAAATTCCACATACAATCTACCGCGGGGCATACCTCGGATAGCATTTGTATATATGATGATAAAGATATATTTGTAGGCGACCTAATTTTTGCTAACAGGGGAGTAGGTAGGACAGATTTATTAACGGGGAGCGGAGCGGAGTTGAGAGGTAGCCTTAGGTGGCTGTTCTCTTTGCCTACTCATTTAATTGTCCACTCTGGACATGGCGAGGATTTTGCTCTTGGCGACTGGTAAATATTAGCAAATTGTGCAAGCGAAACACGCAATTATTGCAGAGATTATGTTACAAAGCAAAGCTACTGGTATAGCATACAGTAGCTTTTTTGCTTTTGTTTGGCTGATGTAAATTGTCGCAACATAAAATATGGTTTCACTGCTCCCCATAATTACACTAGCACACCTCGCCACATAACTATCCGCCCCGTAGGTCGAGTAGATGTTTTCTAGAATTGCCAAACTTCCGCTCCCGCTGAAAGGGCGAATAATCATCAGTTCGGTAAGTTCGGTAGGGATATTTATGGCATTCATTACGGGTGAGAGGAGGTTCGCAAGTAGCGTTGTTAGCCCGCTGATTTTGAATAACTGAATTGCCACAAAAATGGTTACCAAAAATGGGAGCAAGTCTACACACAAGTTTATTGCACCTTTTGCCCCTTGTGCAAAAGTCGTGTAGGCATTGACCTTCTTTTTTGCGGAGTAGAGTAGCAGCAAAATTAGTAAAACAGGCAGTATATATACGCTAGGGTTAATCATCGCTTTTTATACCTTTTGAGTTTTGCTAGCACTTTGACAAATAAAATTGCTAGTGCGGTAGAAATAATTGTCGCAACGAGGGTAGGCAAAATTATGTCACTACTGCTAGTCGAGCCGTACTGTTGTCGTAGCCCAATTACCGTGGTTGGCAGGAGTTGTATGCTCGTGGCGTTGAGTACAATTAGCATAATCATAGCGGTTGAGGCGGTAGTCGCCCCGCCGTTTAACTTGTCCAGCCCCTCCATTGCTTTTAACCCAGTCGGAGTGCAAGCATTGCCTAGCCCTAGGATATTTGTGGATAAGTTTAGTGCCAAGTACCGTTTGGTTTCTGCGTCCGTTTTGCCAAAGAGCCAATCAATAATCGGCTCTAATAGATTAGCCATTTTGTTTGATAGCCCTGTTGCGTCTACGAGGGCGATTATGCCTAGCCAAACTGCGTAAATTCCTAGAAGTTTTATAGTCAAAGTTACCGCATCACTTCCCGCATTCATCAGGGCGTTTACGCAGTCTTCTGGGTTGACAAAGAGCAGAGTTGCGATACTACTCAATACTATAAAAAACCAAATTCGTTTCATACAATATCATATTTTGTGGCAGCGTATTTTATGAAAAAACTTTACTATTCGCACAAAAATTGTTATAATAGACTACCAAGAGGAGAAAACTATGTTAATTGACACACATTCTCATATAAATTCGGAGAAAATGACGGAAATTTTGCCCGAAATTATCTCAAATCTAGACACGCAAGTCGTGGGGCGTGTGATTTGCCCGTGCTATTCTTTTGAAAGTTGTATTTCTGCATTAGGACTAGCAAATAGTCAGCCAAAAGTTTTTTGTGCGTTGGGTGTCCACCCCGATAATTGTTTGGAATATTCTGCTGATGTTGCTCGTTTTTTGCGTGATAACGCAGACAATCCCAAGGTCGTAGCAATCGGCGAGATAGGGCTAGATTATCACACAACGAGAGAAACTAGGGAAACGCAATTTGCTGTATTAAACAAGCAAATCGATATTGCGAGCGAATTTAATTTGCCAGTCATTTTTCACATTCGTGATGCTTTTGATGACTTTTTTGAGTGGCTGGGGCAGAATCGTCAGCGTTTTGGCAAGGGTGTCGTTCACTGCTTCGAGGGAAATGCTGAAATTGCTCATAAAGTGCTTGATTTTGACCTTATGATTTCGATTACAGGGTTAGTTACATTCAAGCCTCGTGCAGATATTCGTGAGGCAGTGGCAGCAATACCGCTAGAACGCTTAATGTTAGAAACGGACGCACCGTATCTCGCTCCCGAACCATTCAGAGGGCGTATTAATCGCCCCGAGTATACCGAGTATGTGGCTCGCAAAATCGCAGAGATTAAGGGAGTTTCTTTTGAAACAGTCGCTGAGGTAACTACGCAAAATGCATACAAATTTTTTGATAAAATGAGGGCTTTTGATGAAAAGTAATAATGAAAATATTTTGCCAGATGATTTCAGATTCAAGAAAAAATTTGGGCAAAACTTCCTAAAAGATACCAATCTTTTGCGTGCGATTGCTGCCGATGCGGCGGTCAGTGAGGGCGACAATGTCCTAGAAATCGGAGCGGGTGCGGGCGCATTGACTACTGAACTTAGCCGTGCTGCGGGCGAATCGGGCAAGGTGTTGAGTATAGAAATAGACAATACTCTGCGTGATTTTTTGACTCAAAAATTTGCAGGCACTAATGTCGAATTTATTTTTGGCGATATCCTCAAAATTCCTACCGAGCAGATTGCAGAAAAGTTTGGCGGCAAGCCTTTTAAGGTAGTCGCAAATTTGCCGTATTACATTTCCAGCCCGATTATTTTTTATCTAATCGAGAGCGGGCTAAATATCGATAGTATTACTGTAATGCTACAAAAGGAATTGGTGGATAGAATTACGGCGAGTGCGGGTGGCAAGGATTATGGTGCAATAACTGTGATTTTGGGACTATATGGTACGGTCAAAAAATGCCGTGATGTCCCTAGACAACTTTTTACTCCTATGCCAAATGTGGATAGTGCAATTCTTTCTATCGTATTTCAGCCGACCGACCTACCGATTAGAGAAATTTCTCGTGTGGTAAAAGCGGGTTTTGCAATGCGTAGAAAAACGCTAGCCAATAACCTAATGGACGCCTTTTCGCTACCTCGTGAAGAAGTCAATTCCATTCTAACTGATTGCGGTCTACCGCTCGATATTCGTGCGGAGAAATTGGAAACGGAGCAGTTTGTGCGATTGAGCGAAAAACTAAAAAATAAATAAATAGTCAAAAAAGGCTGATTTTCTATCAAATCAGTCTTTTTTTTGTCAACTTTTTTTGCCCTATATAATATATAATGTTTTAGTAATTTATAGGAGTAAGAAATGATTATCAAAAATTTGATTGTCAATCAGTTGCCCGAGTATCATCAAATCGGACAAAAACCAATCAGAGGGCTCGTTTCACTAAATATTGGAACTCAAACGACTGGGAATATCAAGGTTTTTAATATAAATGAGAGTCTTTTGCCGCTCTGTGTCGCAATAAAAATCGGGGAGCAAAAATTCGTTTTTGATGATGTGGCGACCCCGCAAGATTACGCTTTTTCTCTGCCCGCTGTTGACCCTAGTTTGCCCATTACTCTGCTTTTGGCGACCAACTCAAAGGACGGTGTCGAGGGATTAGCAATAGCAGTTAGTCCTAATGGCGAGCAAAAGTATGCCGACCTATTTGAGGAATTGAGCGACAAGGAACTCAATCAAGCGATTGATGATAGTTTAGCTGAGACTAAACCCAAATTATTTGATAATTTTGACGGCGGAAGTGAAGCAAGTACGCAATCATCACAAACTGATGGCGGCGATAGTCCAACACAGAATAAGGAGGAGGGGGTGCAAATCGAGCCTACTGGCAACTTTTATTCGTTAATTCAGCCGCAACTTGATGAGTTGTTTGCTCGCTTTCCGCATTTTGTTGAGTTGGAGGAGTTGGTTGCAAATACCGAGTGGGTCAAGGTAAATTATGCTCCCGATGACACTCAACACTATATTTTGGGCAAACTCTATGACGGCGAACTCGTTACCCATATCTGCTACGGTATCCCAGCTGCCTCTCGCAGTAGTAGCCCGCCCGAAAGCCTCACCGATTATTGCCAATGGCTACCTCTCGACCTACAAAATGTAGACGGCGCAGGGTATTGGGTAATGTATCAAAGTGCGGAAACGGGGGAAAATGTCCGCCTGTAACTTTATCTAACTACTGCCATAAAAGCAAACAAGAGATTTGGTCGGGAGATACCCTAAACCAAAATATATTAAAATAGAAAGCCTAGACGGGCTTTTTGCTTTTCTCCATACATAAAATTAGTATGACTACCTCATAATAAAAGTATGAAAAAGCAGACATTTTTATCAGGAGTATTAATACTATTTATAGCGGGAATTATCGCCAAAATCCTCGGTGCTGTTTACCGTATACCGCTCACTTGGCTACTCGGAGCGGAGGGCTTGGGAATGTACCAATTAGTTTACCCGCTTTTTTCGCTGATTTTGGTTTTGTCTAGTACGGGTATGCCTACGGCAATTAGTCGAGTAACCGCCGAATACGCAGCAAAAGGGGATTTTGCCTCCGCTCGTATAACGCTCAAACAGAGTCTGAAACTATTGCTCTCAATTGGTACTGTGTTCGCTATCTTACTCGCTGCGAGTGCCTACTTTATCTCCTCGCTACAAGGCAACCCAAATCTGTATATTTGTTATCTTGGACTTGTGCCAGCGGTAATTTTGGTCAGCATTTTGAGTGCGTTTCGTGGGTATTTCCAAGGTTGCAGTAATATGGTGCCGACCGCTACTAGCCAATTAATAGAGCAGGGCGGCAAACTAATTCTAGGGCTGTTGTGCGGCTATTTCTTCATCGGGTACGGGGTGGAATATGGCACTTTTGGTGCATTAATCGGCGTGAGTGCTAGCGAATTGCTCGCAACACTCGTAATGCTGATATTTTATCAAAAAGACCGAAAAATGAGGTACTACTCTGCGCAAAATGAATTGCATAGCACCTTGCATAGTACCCCAAAAGTTGTAAATCACGCCAAAAAAAAAGAACTTCAAGGTGCTACACAACCCAACAAATCATTAAGCCAAGAGATAGGCAAGCCGCCTTATCTCGAACGCCGTAAGGCAGAGGAAAAAACTTTGGAGCGCACTGTCCGCAAAAAAATAATTTCTAACGTCATACCAATCACTCTCTCAAATGCGATTTTGCCCACTGTCCTTTTTGTAGAGAGTCTATTTATAGTTGCCTTGCTATCCCACTCGGGGCTGGATACGCTGACAGCCACAACCCTTTGGGGGATAAATTCGGGCGTGGTCGGCAGTCTAATCAATATGCCAATTGTCCTCACTCAATCGGTAGCAATCGCAATCGTTCCTTTTGTCGCAACCTTGCTAGACACATCGGCGTTGCAGAATAGGTACAATCAAGCATACGGGCTAAGCCTTACATTTTGCACCCCGATAATTATCGCCTTTGCGCTTTTGGGAGAACCAATTTTATCTATACTGTACCAAACCAGCCTAACCCCCGCAGAATTAACTCTCGCAACTCAAATGCTACTAATTATGTGCGTGTCAATAATTTTTGGCTCGCTCTTGCAAACCCAAAACAATATGCTCCAAGGCTTGGGTTACGGCAGTGTAACTGCACGCAATATGGCGATTGCAGCGGCAATTCAAATAGTCCTCTTTGTTTCACTCTCTCTAACTAACCTTAATATTTGGGGCTGCATAATTGCAAGTATCGCATTTTACTTTATCGCATATTTGCTAAATTACATATTTATCCGAGGGAAGTTAAAACTCAAAATTTTCTTTAACACGATTTATCCAGTCATCGGCGGCGGTGTTTTGCTTTCCTTATATATAGTTAATATAATTCTGCTAGGACTAAACCCTCTGCTAACACTCATTCTCGCAGTAGCGGGCGGTGGAGTATTGTATGTCTTCGGAGTCTGGGTGTGGGGAGGGGCGGATAAACTCGGCTTGCACCTAAAACGCAAAAAGCAAGTATAGACCATAGTCTATTTGGCAAAAATCAGTAATATGAATAGGCAAGATTTGGTAAAAATACTATCGAGAGAAAGTTCACTATCTCTCAAAAAATCAAATGAAGTGGTTTCGTCCATTATCAAAATTATCTGCACAGGGCTGTATTGCGGCGAGGAAATACGCCTCTCTGGGTTCGGCACATTTTGGGTAAAATTTTACGAACCGTCCACAATTTATAACAAAAACGGCACTTTTACTCATCAAATACCCTCTCGTTTTGTGCCAAAATTCCGTTGCAGCAAGGCACTAAAAAAGCGATTTTTGATGCCAGAAAGCTAAAAAATGGGCAAAAAATGGGCATTTTCTGCAAAAAATCTAGAAAATATGCTCAAAATCGTTTGTCGAAAGTCGCACTTTGTGCTATACTTAATCAAGTTCATAAAAAGGAGTTTTTACAATGAACAAACAAGAATTTATCGCTGCAGTTGCAGAGAAAGCTGGCTTGACATTGGCTGACGGCGCTAGAGCAGTTAATGCTGTTTTGAGCGTTATCGAGGAGACTATGCGTGCTGGCGACAAAGTGGTTTTGACTGGTTTCGGTCAATTCGAGGCTCGCAAGCGTGCCGCTCGTACAGGTATCAACCCTGCTACAAAACAAACAATTTCTATCCCTGCATGCAAAGTTCCTGCATTCAAGGCTGGTAAAGGTTTGAAAGACGCAGTTAATGCGTAATTGATTTCACTTTGAATGGAGCAAAATTTGCTCCATTTTTTATTGGAGAAAATATGATAGAGAAATTTCTAGATAAACCGTATTGGCTAGCACCAATGGCAGGATTTACCGATGCGGCTTTTCGCTCGATTTGTTTGTCTTGCGGAGCGGGGCTGGTGGAAACCGAAATGGTGTCGACCAAAGGGCTGGTTTATGGTAGCGAAAATACGAAAGAGCTACTCTACACGTTTGGTAATTACGACCGCACAGCAGTTCAGTTGTTTGGTGGTGAGGCGGAGTTTTTTTCTCGGGCGCTGGATATGGAGGAATTGCAGCCCTTTGCGGCAGTAGGTATAAATATGGGTTGCCCTATGCAAAAAGTGGTCAAAACAGGGGCGGGAAGTGCGCTCCTCAATACCCCTCCACTAGCCAGTGATATAATCAAAACTGTGGTAAAATACGCTAATGGACGACCAGTATTAGTCAAGTTCCGTATAGGCTGGGATAATGAGAGCATAGTCGCCACTGATTTTGCCAAAATGTGCGAGGACAGCGGGGCGAGTGCGATTACCGTACATGGCAGAACCCGAGAGCAAATGTATTCTGGCGAGGCGAATTGGCAAATTATTGATGATGTGGCAAAATCGGTCAGTATTCCAGTTATCGGCAATGGCGACATTCGCAGTTGCACCGATGCGCAATTTAGGTTAAATTCTC
>DHMD01000060.1:22901-25210 GCA_002405615.1 Christensenella sp. UBA4651
CCGCCGTATCGGGTGTAGCAATCGCTCGTGGCGCTTTGGGTAATCCTTGGATT
Source organism: Christensenella sp. UBA4651 (assembly GCA_002405615.1). Lineage (GTDB taxonomy): Bacteria > Bacillota > Clostridia > Christensenellales > UBA1242 > UBA7867. The sequence continues at coordinate 22,955 of DHMD01000060.1, forward strand.
TTTGCCGATTGCACAGGGACAGACTATCCCCTCAAACCGATTGAAACAATCGAGCAGCACTACAATTTGCTACTCGAAATTATGCCCGAGAATAGAGTAGTGCCTCTAATGCGAGGTCATCTCAACTTTTATCTCAAGCATCTCAAACTCGGAGCAAAACTGCGAGACCAACTAAATCGTGAAACAGATTTGCAAAATTTGATGAATATCTTAAAAAATTGCATAAACTAACTAAAATTGTTTGCCTTTTTGATACAAAATCTAGTATTATTATAGTAAAACAAAAATAGGGAATTTTTATGGATATAGTTAGTATTATTGTGTTGATGCTGGCTGGGCTGGGATTGCTGCTGTACGGTATGTCGATGTTTAGCCGAGCGTTGGAATCGTGTATGGGGCATAGCCTCGGTAATAGATTTATGAAAGTAGCGAACAGTCCTATCAAAAGCTACTTTTTTAGCGCTATTATGACCTTCGCTACGCAAAAGTCCACCTTGGTTAGCGGTATGATAATGAACTACGTGAACTACGGCACAATTAGCCTCCGTCAAAGTCTGCCTTTTGTGCTGGGGTTGAGTTTCGGTAACACAATATCTATTATCCTTATGATTTTCCAAGGGCTGAATCTCACGAGGTTTTTGACATTGCTGTGCTTTGTCGGTGCGATAATAAACCTACTATTTAGGCAAGACAAAATGCACAACATCGCCAAGGCACTTGTAGGTTTTGGAATGCTGTTTTTGGGTATTGACCTAGTAGGGCAGTACGCAACGCAGTTGTTTGAAACGGAAACAATGTTTGGCTTCTTGCATTCTATCAATTTCCCTATTGTTATTATGCTACTTGCTTTTGTATTTAGTTTTATCACTACCAGTAATTTCGCTAGCCTCACAATTCTGGCGGCACTCGTAGAGGCAAATATTATCCCAATTGATACAGCCGCTCTCGGTATGCTAACTGTTGCTGTGGGTACGGCTCTTGCTAGTTACCTATACACAGTGCCGGGGCAAGGACGGGAAGCGAGAATGGTCGCAGTTGCGCATATAGTAGCACATCTCTTTGGGTTTATCATAATGGTTCCGCTCTATTTTACTGGTGTTTATGGATTGTTATTTGGGGTGTTGGGCGACAATATATTTATGACATTGATTATTGTCCATATGGTGCAAATGACTCTGCCGATAGTTCTATTGCCATTCTGCGGTGTATTGGAGAAATTCCTGCGACTGATTGTCCGTCCCCAAAAGGGCGTGCCGGACGCAAGCAACGATTTTATTTTACCTGATACCACTCTTGATACATTTAGTACAGGTTACATAGCACTATTAAGTTCTGCCAAAAAACTCCTGCAAAAAAACCTACAAGTCCAAGAGGATATTCTCGACCGAATGGGGCAAGGCAAGGATATGCGTGGCATAAACGGCTCAATTCAAGGACTAAACAAAGCAATAAAAATAAGCAATAATGCGGTGCTGCGAATGACATCAAAAGTCGGTGATGTCGAAATTCACAAGTCAAATGTTTTGGTAAACATTTTTAATGATATTCAGTACCTTTCTGACCGCTCAAAGAAATTAATGGATATAGCAAACGATGTGGCAAAACGCCCTCGCGCAATCACTGCCGAGCAAGTGGGCAAACTGCAAAATTTGGCATTGCAATTGAGTAGCCTAACTAATCTCGTACTAGCGATAATTGATGATAATATTGCGGGTAAAGTAGTAGATAGCGATGCTCTCAAAATCGTACTGGACAGCAACAAACATATTTATAACGACCTGCAAAGGCAACGCAGAGAAGTATACACCGATTACAAAAATCGTGGTGCGTATCCCGAGAGTAATGCGTATTTTAACGCACTCGGGATATTGGAAAATGTAAATACGGCTCTCGAAAATATTGCTATAAAACTAGGAATACTATCAGGATAATAGGAGGATAATATGGACAATATGTTTAATAAAGTTACTTTACGAGAAATGGTACTCAAAGGCAAGAGGGTGCTGTTGCGTGTGGACTTTAATGTGCCACTCAACTCAAATTTGCAAATCACGAACGACAAGCGTATCCGTGAAACATTGCCAACAATCAACTATCTCATCGAGAGGCAAGCAAAAATCATCATCATTAGCCACCTAGGTAGACCTGATGGGAAAGTTATGCCCGAGTTTTCGCTCAAACCAGTAGCAGAATACTTGCGTGTAGCACTCAAAAAGCCGATTTTGCTCGCTAACGATGTGGCGGGACCCGAAACAT
>DHMD01000060.1:25250-27915 GCA_002405615.1 Christensenella sp. UBA4651
GGACCCGAAACATACAAGTATGTTCGCTCGATGAAGGAGGGCGATATTGTGATGATGGAAAACTTGCGTTTTGACCCAAGAGAAACAATGAACGACCCAGAATTTGCAAAAGAGTTGGCGGGTGTCGCTGATTTGTATTGTAATGACGCTTTTGGTACAATGCACAGGGAGCATACCAGCATCTCCAAAATCGCCGAGTTTTTGCCTAGTTGCATAGGCTTCCTTGTGGAGAAAGAGTTACAAATTCTAGGGCATGCGATTACCGACCCAAAACGACCTTTTGTAGTAATAATCGGCGGTGCAAAAATTAAGGATAAAATTACGCTGATTAGCCGTATGATTGATGTGGCAGATGTCGTGCTGATTGGTGGAGCGATGGCATACACTTTCTTGCGAGCGCAAGGCTACAATATGGGGCGTAGTATCGTGGAAAAGGACAAGGTGCAGTTGGCTAGGTTGTTACTAGAAAAGGCAAAAACACAAGGTACAAAAATCGTGTTGCCTACTGACCATATAGCGACAGGTGAATTTAATTTCGCCGCAGAATCTGCGACCGTTTCAACCAAAAAATTCCCTCGTACCGCTATGGGTATGGATATAGGGCCTGCCACCATTCGTGCATTCAAGCACTATATTAGCAAAGCATCAACAGTATTGTGGAATGGACCTTTGGGCGTTGCAGAATTTCAAAAATTTGCAAAAGGAACAAATCAAATTGCGGAGGCGTTAGCCGATGCAAAAGCCTTTACAATAGTTGGTGGCGGCGACAGTGCAAAAGTTATTGAACAACTCAATTTGCAAGATAAAATCAATCACGTTTCTACTGGTGGTGGTGCAATGCTCAAATTGCTAGAAGGTACTGAATTGCCGGGGCTAAAAAATATCAGTAATAAATAGGAGGGAAAGAAATGAAGTATCTTTTGGGTAACTGGAAAATGAATATGTCTGTTAGCGAAATTCAGACTTTTGACGATGAGTTTAATGTCGCAAACTCCCCAAAACTCTACGTGGGTATCGCCGTTCCTAGTATCTATTATGGGTATTGTTATAGGCTAAAACAGAAGATGAGTATCGGGTTACAAAATTGTAGCTCATTCTCCTCTGGGGCATACACAGGCGAAATTTCGGCGCAAATGCTAAATGATGTTTTCGCAGATTTTTGCCTAGTCGGACATAGCGAGCGTAGGCAATATTTTGGCGAAACGGACGAATCGGTTAATGCCAAAATCAAGCAGTTGCAACAGTACGATATTTTGCCTGTTGTGTGTGTCGGGGAAACCTTAACCGAATACGAGTCAGGTGCGACAAAAGTCGTTCTAGGAAAGCAGTTGGAGCAAGGGCTAAAAGGCCTCGACTGGTCAAAAGAAATCGTAATCGCCTACGAGCCTGTTTGGGCAATCGGCACAGGCAAAACCGCTACAACTGCCGAAATCGAGGAGATTTGTGGCTTTATTCACGATAAACTTCGCACACTCTCATCACGAGAAATTCCCGTACTATATGGCGGTAGTGTCAAGCCTAGTAATGCGACAGAGATTGTGGCTGTACCTACGGTGGACGGAGTTTTGGTCGGCGGGGCGAGCCAACGTGCTAGCGATTTTGGCGAAATCAAACAAGCGTTTTTAGGAGGAAATAGTGAAGACAAATAGACCTGTTTTGGGTATAGTTTTAGATGGGTTCGGTTACCGAAAAGAAAAGGACGGCAACCCAGTATTTGAGGCGAATATGCCGTTTTATGACCAGTTGCTTTCGGAGTTTCCTCATACATATATTTATGCTAGCGAGGAGTATGTGGGCTTGCCAAAAGGGCAAATGGGCAATAGCGAAGTCGGACATATTAACCTAGGTGCTGGACGAGTCGTTTATCAAGACTATATGCGCATAAACAACGCAATCAAGGACGGCAGTTTTGTCAAAAACCCTGTTCTCGATAGTATGCTAGAAAGGGTGATTACGCACGACAAAACCTTGCACTTTGCAGGACTCGTATCATCGGGCGGGATTCACAGTAGTATCGAACACCTCAAATTTTTGTTGGAATATGTGGTATCTCGTGGGGTTAAAAAAATCAAGGTTCACTGCTTTACTGACGGTCGGGATACGCCACCCGATAGTGGTGCAAAATTTGTCCAAGAAATCGAAATACTTTTGGGAAAACTCGGTGTCGGCGAAATTGCAACTATTGTCGGTAGGTTCTATGCAATGGATAGGGAGGAGCGTTGGAACAGAACGCAAGCCGCTTTTAATCTGATTGTCTCCGCTGAGGGAACTCGCACAAATGCGATTTATGAGGCGTTTGAAAAGACTTATAGCCAAAAAATCAGTGATGAATTTATGCCGCCTTTTGCAATCGGTGGTTATCAAGGAATGGAAGCAGGGGACGAAATCTTTTTCTTCAATTTTCGCCCAGACCGTATGCGTCAGTTGAGTAATGCTTTTGTTACTCGTAATTTTGCGTGTTTTCCAAACAAAAATTTACCCAAAATTCACGCAACCGCAATGTGTATGTATGATGAAAAGCAAGGGAATTTGCCTTACCTTTTTGGTGCAAATATACCGCATAATACACTTTCCGAGCGTTTGAGTAAAATCGGCTACAAGCAACTCAAACTCGCCGAAACCACAAAGTACGCCCATGTAACATACTACTTTAATGGCGGGGGGG
>DHMD01000060.1:27989-34400 GCA_002405615.1 Christensenella sp. UBA4651
TGGAGAAGCCTTTTAGAGGAGAAAAACGCATTTTGGTAGAGAGCAAGTTTATTGATAATTTTGCCGACTATCCGACTATGCGTGCACCCGAAATCGCTTCGACTGCCGTTGAGGAATTGAAAAAAGGCGTGTATGACTTTATACTCATCAATTTCAGTAACTGCGATATGATAGGTCATACTGGCGATTATGACGCTTGCGTAGAAACACTAGAAGTAATCGACCACGCACTCCAAAAAGTCGTAACTACCGCTATCCAAGAGGGCTACACTTGCGTAATCACTGCCGACCACGGCAATATCGAGGATTTGCGTAAATCTAACGGTCGTAGCACAACTCACACCCTTAATCCTGTTCCGTTCATTATTACAGACAAAACAATAAAAATAAAAGATAAGAAATTTGCTCTTGACTGTTTCGCCCCAACTGTGCTACAATTGATGCAAATCTACCAGCCAGCAGAAATGACTGGTGAGAGTGTAATAGCGGAGGAAAAAGAGTGAGTTTCGGTTTAATGATGGGAATATTTGACCCATTGCTCAATTGGATTAGGTCATTTAGCCAGTTGACCAAGGGTATTATTTTGTTGGTGGCACTGATGTTGAGCTTATTGTGCCTAGCAAAATGTATCAATGTTGGCAAGAACCACACAGAGCGTCCTATAAAATGGGTAATGTTTGGATTATGCGTCCTATTTATGGGTATTGCAATTTTAGTAGGCATTGTATAAAATAAAAAAATTTTTTTAATTTGCTTGAAAATCATTAATTATTATGATATAATGTTTTCACTAAATTTTTATTTGGCTATAATTTTGGAGGACATTTTATGTTTTTATTTGGTATGTTGGGTGCTGGTCTGCCTGAATGGGTAACAACCTTAGTTCCTATACTCAAGATTATTTTTGTGTCATACATCGGTTTGGCTGCTATCGCTATGATTATCTTGATTTTGATGCAACCTAGCAATTCGCAAGGTGGTATCACAGGTATCACTGGTACTACTGACACATATTACTCACACAACAAGGGTGCGACCAAAGAGGGTCGTATGAAGCGTGCTACTACTTGGCTGGCGATTTCTATTATCGTAGTCGTTGCATTGTTCTTTGTATTTGATATGGTAGTTTACAACGCATAGTGTGATTTTTTGGAGAGGAAGGGGGCTTTCTCTCTTTTTTGTTTTATAGATTTATTTAGGGGGATTTATGCAAGAGATAACTGATTTTATTAGAGAAAATCAACTCAATTTCAAGAATAGGACAGAACTCGCTCGTTTCGTTTCGGAGGGCTTGGGACTGGATTTTACCGAGGCTTATGTGCGTATAGGCGATATGATTAACGATGGCGAATTGATTTTGGAGGGGAATGACAAATTGGCACTTCCCGAGGCGCTAGGACTCCGCAAAGGTGTCCTTATGGGCAATGCCAAAGGTTTCGCTTTTTGCAAATTTATTGATAATGATGATGATATTCCTGATGTGTTTATTCCTCCTACAAAGTTAAAAAATGCTCTCCACAAGGACACCGTCCTAGTTAAGGTTCGCCACGTGGGCGAAAAGACCGAGGGCGAGGTTGTCAAAATCGTAGAACGCAACAACCGCAATATCGTAGGTACTCTCGATGTTGTGAATGATAGACTTGCGTTTGTCAAACCTGATGATACGAGAATTAGCAAGGATATCGTAGTACGCAATCACAAGAAATTCAAGATTGGGCCAAATGACAAAATCGTTTGCCGTATCACTAGATTTAATAACGGGGACAAGAACCCACAAGGTGTTATTACCGAGGTTCTAGGGCTCAACGGCAACCCTAATGTAGAAATGTTGGCGATTATCCGTGAGAACGAACTCTACTCTGAATTTGAACCAGAAGTTTTGGCTGAGGCTCGCACTTTGCCGCAGAAAATCACTGCGGAATCAAAGCGTGGCAGGCGTGATTTTACCGACCTCGATATTGTTACAATTGACGGCGATGATACCAAGGATATTGACGATGCTGTTAGTATCGAGGAGCACCCAGACGGCAGTTTCACTTTGGGAGTGCATATCGCAGATGTTAGCCACTATGTCCGCCCAAATTCTCCTCTGGATCAAGAGGCGTACAAGCGTGGTACTAGCGTGTATTTCCCGGGCGAAGTTTATCCTATGCTTCCCAAGGAGTTGAGTAACGGTATTTGTTCGCTCAATCCCAAAGTCGAGAGATTGACCCTCTCTGTAATTATGGAAATCGACTCAACAGGTAAGGTTTACGATTACGAAATTTGCGAGGGAGTAATTCGCTCTCGTGAGCAGATGACGTATACCAATGTGTTTGCGATTTTGAATGATGACCCCGAGGTTTGTGCTAGGTATGATTACCTTGTTGACAAATTCAAGTCTATGCAAAAATTGCACCGTTTACTGTACGCAAATCGCAAAAAGCGTGGCTCGCTTGATTTTGACCTACCTGAATGCGAGTTCGTAATGGACGAAACAGGACACGTTCTCGATGTCAAACTGCACGAGAGAAATGAGGCTCATCTGCTTATTGAGTCCTTTATGTTGATTGCCAACGAAACGGTTGCACACGCCTGTGATAAGGAGAAAATTCCTTTCCTTTATCGTGTCCACGAGCAACCTGACAGTGAGAAAATGTTTGATTTCTTCCAGTTTGCGGGGCAGTTTGGGTACAAGGTTGCCGACAATCCAGAGAAAGTTACTCCAAAGCAGTTGCAACAGTTGCTGCGTGAGGTGGAGGGTAAGCCTTGCGAACCTCTAATCAATTCCGTAATGTTGCGTAGTTTGCAAAAGGCAAGATACGCTACCAAAAACTTGGGGCACTTTGGTATCGCTGCGGTCGATTATTGCCACTTTACCTCACCAATCCGTAGGTATCCCGACTTATTTATTCACCGTATGATAAAGAAATTTTATTTGCGTAACAAGGACAAAAAGGAAATGGAGCGTTGGCAAGAGTTTGCCGAGGAGGCAGCACTACTCACTAGCGAGAGAGAAAGACTTGCCGAGGCTGCCGAGCGTCAGGTCGATGACCTCAAAAAGGCAGACTTTATGCAGGACAAAATCGGCGAAATTTACGAGGGTGTGGTTACAGGCTGTACCAACTTTGGCGTCTTTGTGGGATTACCAAATACGGTCGAGGGTATGTGTTCGTTAGAAAATTTGCCGACAGACAACTATATCCTTATGGAGAAATTGTTTAAGTTGGCTGGTACCAAGCACGATTATCAATTAGGGCAGAAAGTTACTGTTGAGGTAGAGAGCGTTAGCCTCCGCCGTAGACAGGTAAATTTCAAAATTTTGGACAAAAAACCGGTTAGCGAGTATTAATTTTGCTAACTTTTTTGGCATTATATTCAAAAAAATCAATTATTTTGCAAAAAGGTATTGAAAAATTTTTTAATTATGGTATAATTGGAGGTGTAGGAATGAAAGTCGTTGCTACCAACAAACGGGCAAACTATGAGTATTTCATCTTGGAGAAATTTGTCGCTGGTGTCGCTTTGGTCGGTTCCGAGGTAAAATCTATTCGGGCGAACCATTCGAGTATCAATGATGCGTTTGTAACAATTCGTGATGGCGAGGCGTATGTTGTGAATATGTATGTCAAAACTTATGAGGCTACTAGTAATTTCGCACCAGATGAGCGCCGCTCACGCAAGTTGTTGCTCAACAAGTCAGAGATTATGACAATATCTACCGCTATACAGCAGAAGGGATTAACGGTGGTACCTCTCAAGCTTTTCTTTGACAGGTCATTAGTGAAACTAGAAATTGCTGTTTGTCGTGGTAAGAAATTGTATGACAAACGACAGAGTATCAAGGATAGGGATATCAGTAGGGAAGTCGCCCGTGATGTAAAATCTGCAAGGATTTGACTACCCTTATATGGGGGCGTACTGGTTTTGACAGGTGGATTTGCAGGTTCTATCCAGCATGTCGCAGGCTCGTCTGCGTACCAACGGAAGTAAAATTAAATGCTGATAAGCAAAACACAAGCTTTATGCCTACCAACTTTGGTGCGGCATACGCTTACTAGTCCTTAGGTTTTATTAGGACAGTTTCTATTCCCACCGTATGGCTTTGTGGGTGAGAATAGGGGCTTCAACCCGACACAAATAGCCACTTTTACTTGGCGGCTGTCCCGAGTATTGAGTTAATTTTGACAGTACCAGCGCTGCGGTTTGTTTATTCTCCGTATCACTGCTATTCAAAAATAAACTAAACATGTAGCAAAGATAGAATGGGCACCATTTGGACATGGGTTCAACTCCCATCGCTTCCACCAGTATCAAAAGTACAAAATTTTTAGGAGAAAGGAAAATGCAAGCATTTATAGAAGCAATTTTGAATGTTCTGACAATCGTCGCTCTGATTTCCGCCACAGCATTTATTATTATCTTTTTGGTTGACTTGTTTTTGTCTATTACAAACAAAAACGGTGCCATCTTCTTCCGTAACAGGCGTGAAGCAAACGATGATATTAGACCAAAAGTAGAGAAAGAGGCAAAGGAATCTGAGGAGCGTCAACAAGCTTTCCAGGAGGAGAATATCCGCCCACAGGTTTTGGAGCAAAACGAGCAACAGCAATTGCCACCAGCGCAATCTTGGGACGAGGAGGCTGCTAGGCGTGAGCAAGAGGCTATCGCAAACAAAGCAAATGAGCCTATTGTTATTGACAAGCCAATCGAGGACAAAGAGCAGAAGCAACAGCAATTTGTTAGCGACTTCGACGACTTTGACGCATTGTTTGATGACAACACTACCGAGACTACCGCAGAGAAGAAAGAGGAGAAGCCAGTGGTTGACTTTGATTCTATGATTGACGAAATCAACAAGGAATGCGTTACAAAATACGAGGCTAGCAAGAATGTTGAGATTGTTGAGCCAGTCCAAGAAATGTTGGAGGCTTCTGCTACACCAGCGGGCGAGGATTTTGGCGTAAAAGAATCTGCCGAGGATAAGGTTGAGTCTATCATCGAGGAACAAAAGGCCGCCGAGCCTGTTGAGGCAAAGATTGTTAATGTTTACGAATATTTCCCAATTGATGCCTTGAATGACCGTTTGGCTAAACTTCAAGAGAGATTAAAAATCAACGAGCGTGATCTCAAGGCAAACAGAAAGGAATACAACCCTCTCGCTAGGGTAAACCGTAGTTTGAAACGTGACCAAGAGAAACTTCGCCGCAAAGAGGCAGTTATCGCTCGTAAGAAAGTTTTGCTTTACGGTGTAAACAACTATGTTGACATTGATGAGGAAAAAGCAAAGAAACTCAGCGAAGACTTGGACTTGTTGGACGGCTTGAGATTGTCTGTTCAACATTGCGAAGAGGTTATGGAGCAAAACAAAGACCGCTTCCCAATTTTGGAGAGTACAAACCGTATCTTGGTTGACCAAAACAAGCAGATTAAGGACGACATCGCAGAGGTTAAGGCTGCAATCGAGAAACTTAATAACGAGAGCAACGAGTAATTTATATAAAAGAACCAAATTGGTTCTTTTTTTCTTTTATTTTGTTTGCAGTTATTCGAATTTTTTGATAAAATATACGCAGGAAGCATACATTTTATAGGAGTAGTTTTATGGGATTTTCTTCTTGGTTTAGAAATATATTCAAGAAACCATCGACTCGGGCAATAGAAAAATCTGCTCCGGGCGAGGTTTTGCATCCGCTCAAACTCGGACTTGCATTGAGTGGTGGTGGTATGTATGGTGCTGCTTATATCGGCGTTTTTCGTGCGTTTGAGGAAGCGGGGCTAAAGTTTGATTATGTCGCAGGCACTTCGGCTGGGTCGCTATTTGGTGCGGCTTATTGTGCGGGACTTACACCCAAACAAATGGAGGATATTGCTCTCAATATGCGGGCAAAAGATGTCCTCAGTAGTAAGTTCATTTTTGTGCCAAACAAGACCGAAAAAATAGAGAGTTTTGTCGAGAGTATTTTGGACGGGAGGAGTTTTGAGGACCTCAAAGTTCCTTTCTGTGCGGTGGCTGTTGATGTGATTTCGGGAGAGGAGTTGCACTTGCGGACGGGAAGTTTGAGTAAGTCTGTCGCTGGTTCGTGTGCGTTCCCAGGGGTGTTTACTTCGGTTGACTATCCGCCATTTAGATTGGTGGACGGCGGCATTATGAATAATATCCCTAGCGATGTCGTTCGTGAAATGGGGGCAGATGTCGTACTGGCTGTCGACCTCAACCCTAGTCGTGGTTCGGGTACGGATAGCACCAAGTACTTTGACATTCTCAAAGCCTCATTGCGTATTATGACAAAATCAAATTCATATAAGGGCTATGTGTATGCAGACCACCTTCTCAAACTTGATTTGTCAGATTACAAGCAATTCAAAATGGAGGGGCTAAAAGAGATGATTCAAATCGGTTACGATATGGCTCGTGCCGATATGCCAAGA
>DHMD01000060.1:34434-39278 GCA_002405615.1 Christensenella sp. UBA4651
GCCAAATATTCTCAAAACTTTGGGTATGCGTGTGCCTGACGAAAGTATCAAGGAAACCGCCGCTCGTATCGCAGAAATGCAAAAACGAGCAAAGCAAATAGCAAAAGAAAACAAAAAAAGAGAAAAATTAGAAAAAACAGGAGAGTAATTTATGTCTTGGGACAAGTATAATGAAGCGAGGAAAAAGGCTAGAGAAGCCGAGAAAGCCCTCAATGAGTTAAGCGAAATCACAGGTTCATCGAGCAAAAAAAGCAGTACCAAAAGTTCTACAAAAAAATCGACCAGTTCAAAGTCATCAAAAAGTTCTTCGTCAAAAAAGTCTAGTTCTTCTAGTTCAAAGAAAACTGATTTGAGCGACACAAATTTGAGCACGATGTCAAAAAGCGATATCAAAACCGCCTACAAAAACGCAAAAACTTACCGTTGGCTTTTTGTAATTTTTGCCATTCTTGCTATCGCAATGCTTTGTACGCTACCGTTTAGCGATTATTTTGAGGCAAAAATTAATAATACCATTGAGCGTGAGGGGATAATTGTAGGCGCTGATTTGGCTAGAAATTATAGCACTATGAACATTAGTTATGTAGATGTTATGCAAGGCGATTGTATTCTCATCAATCTGCCAGATGGCAAAAATATGATTATTGACGCTGGTAGTTCATTTAGCTACTACAACAAGTATGGCAGCGAAATCAAGCAAAGAATTTTTGACTATATTGATAATAACTTATTTACAGGGGCTGGGGATAGTGGTGTTATCGACTATATGATTATGACGCACCCAGACTACGACCACCTCTCTTATATGAAAGATATTTTGGCTAGGTACGAAGTTGTAAATATGTACCGTCCAAATACCTATTACGGCTACAATGCTAGCGAGTCAGGTAATAGCAATGTTGCCGAAAAGCAGGCGTTTGCAGAGGCTGAGCAAACTCGTGCAGCCGAAAATGGTGCGAAGTATATTACCGAAGAAATGTACAAGAATACCAAAACTTCGGATAACAAAAAAGTATACTCAGGCTACAATGTAAAATGCAACTCTGCACTTTACACCGTCTACAAGGCTATGTATGATGAGCAGTACACTAGTGGCGGAGTTCTCAAAAATTCTACAATCAAATTTTCAAAGGCTGGAGAGAAAATTACAAACTCAGCCGAAGCTTCTGACACAACGAAGCAATACACCTTCACTTTTTACGCTCCGACCGATATGACCAAACTTTACGCAGACTGGAATAACTATTCTTGTATGCTGATATTAGAGTATAATGGTTTGAAATACTGCTTTACTGGCGACACAGAGAAAGAGGGCGAGGCTGACATTTTGGCAAAATATGGCGACACTTTACCAAAAGTTGACATTATGGACGCAGGACACCACGGCAGTAAGACGAGTAGCACTCAGGCTTTTATCGAAAAATTGAAGCCAAGCGTAGTAATCTGCTCTTGCGATGACGGTTCGAAATATGGACACCCTGACCAAGGCACTATTGACCGCTTCATCGCAAACGGTGTGGCAAAAAATTGTATTTTTACGACCCACCTAAACAGTAATATTTGTGTTGCACTTAATTACAATAACCCTGACGCTACTGCTACCGAGGGCGAAGAAGAAAGTCCTTATGTAGTTGGAGTAACCAAACAGGGTGAGGTAACCATTACAGAGGTAAAATGGTGGTACTATGTTTCTGCTGGAATTGCCATTTCTGCTATCATCTTGCTGGTAATTATCCCAACTTGTATCAAAAAGATAAAGAAAGCAACCAAGAAACTAAAAAACTAAACTAATGTGGAAAAAATGTGGAAAACTACAATTTGCAAAAATTGTAGTTTTTTTGTTTATAAATATAAAATTTTTGTCCCCATATAATGGCAAAATTCAATATTTCCGTGCATAATTTTTATGCTTTTTGAATTTTTATAAAACGCAAAAATTTTATAAAGTTTGTGCAAATAGTACAAACATAAAACACAATATATAGTTGTATCAAAATTTGCTTGACACAATATGTTGTGTTTTACTATAATTGAGTTGTAATAAAAAACAAGGAGCGAAAGACAAAAATGATTGTACAAGTACTCAAAAGAGATGGAACATACCAAGACTTTAATATAGATAAGATTGCGGACGCAATTTACAAGGCTGCAGTGGCTTGTAATGGTAGCAATTATGATACTTCTATGGAGTTGGCAAAAAAGGTTGTTGACCTACTAGAAAAACGCAATGGCAGCAATGTGCCAACTGTTGAGCAGATTCAAGACGCAGTAGAGTACACCCTAATAGAGAACAGGCACTCGCAAACCGCAAAGGCTTTTATCCTATATCGTGAGAAACGTAAGAGCGCAAGGGAAAAGAATGCGCTGGTAGGGGCAACTATCGACCTTTTTGACAAGTACATTGATGAGAAAGACTGGGCTACCAAAGAGAATGCTAATATGCAGCGTAGTGTTGCAGGATTAAACAACTATGTGCGTGAGGAGTTTACCAAAAACTATTGGCTAAACGAAGTATATCCAGTGAATGTCCGTGAGGCACACCTTAGCGGGGATATCCACTTGCACGACCTAGGCTTTTTCGGCAGCTACTGTGTTGGTTGGGACTTGGCGCAATTATTGAGTCTCGGTTTTACAGGTGTAGAGGGCAAAATCTCATCTAGTCCAGCAAAGCACCTCCGCAGTTTCTTGGGGCAGGTTACAAATGCAACCTTTACTCTGCAAGGCGAGAGTGCGGGAGCGCAGGCGTGGAGTAGTTTTGATACATACTGTGCACCGTTCATTGCGTACGATAACCTTAGTTATGAGGAAGTTGTCCAGATTTTACAGGGCTTCATCTTCAATATGAATGTCGCAACTCGTGTAGGTTTTCAATGCCCATTCAGTAACATTACGCTAGACATCAAGGTTCACCCATTGCTCAAAGACCGCCCTGTAATCATCGGTGGTGTGCCACAAGACCGCACATACGGCGAATTCCAAAAGGAAATGGATATGTTTAACCTTGCCTTGTGTGAAGTTTTGTCAAAGGGCGATTCAAACGGCAGAATTTTTACTTTCCCAATTCCTACTATCAATGTTACAAAAGACCTCGACTGGGATAGCCCTGTCGTAAATGCTATTATGGACATTACTTGTAAATACGGTATTCCGTACTTCGCAAACTATATCAATTCAACTCTTAGTCCAGAGGACGCTCTATCAATGTGCTGCCGTCTGCGTCTGGATTTGAGCGAGTTGCGTAAACGTGGTGGAGGCTTGTTCGGTTCAAACCCTCTGACGGGTTCAATCGGTGTGGTTACAATCAACCTGCCTCGTATCGGTTATTTGTCAAAGACCAAGGAGGAGTTCAAAAAGCGTGTGCTGGAACTTGCCGAAATCGCAAAAACTAGCCTAGAAATCAAGAGAAGAATGATTGAAAAGCAGACCGAAAACGGGCTTTACCCATATTCAGCATTTTATCTCAAAGGTGTAAAAGAGCGTTCTGGTGCTTACTGGGCTAACCACTTTGCAACAATCGGCGTGAATGGTATGAACGAGGCTCTCCTTAACCTCTTGGGTAAGGATATTACAACAGAGGAAGGGCAAGAGTTTGCTATCGAGGTTATGAACCTATTGCGTGATAAAATGGTCGAGTTCCAAGAGGAAACTGGTAACCAGTACAACTTGGAGGCAACCCCAGCCGAGGGCGTTTCAGCTAGACTTGCTAGACTAGACAAGGCTCGCTTCCCAGACATTATCACCAACGGTACAACCGAGCCGTATTACACAAACTCTACACAAATCCCAGTAGGCTATACTGACGACATCTTTGAGGTGGTTCGACTCCAAGACGAGCTGCAATCGCTCTACACAGGCGGTACTGTGCTGCACTTGTACTTGGGCGAGAAAATCAACGACCGCGAAGTGTGCAAGAACCTTATCAAAAAGATTTTCTCTACCAGCAAAATGCCTTATATTAGTATTACTCCTACATTTAGTGTATGCCCAACTCACGGATATATCGCTGGCGAGCATTTCGAATGCCCTCACTGCCACCAGTCTAGCGAAGTTTGGTCTAGGGTTGTTGGTTACTTCCGTTGCGTAAAAGATTTCAACAAGTCAAAGCAAGCCGAGTATATGGATCGCAAGAAGTTCGTAATTCGCCCAGAGGAGGTTATGGACTCGGAGGAATTGGCGCAGTTTAATCGCGAAAAAGCGGGATTGAGTGCTAACGCCGCAAACTAGTATGAAAATCGTAAAATATATCAAAAACTCCTTGATTGATTTTCCTGCTAAAATTGCTACTGTTCTTTTTACAAACGGCTGTAATTGGGATTGTTGGTATTGCCAAAACAAAAAAATTCTGACCGATACTAGGGATTTGACTGACGAATTTCTTGAATACTTGGAGAGTAGGCGAGGCTGGATTGATGGAGTCGTGATTTGTGGTGGAGAACCTACTATTCACCCCGAAATTCCAGAACTTTGTCGCAAAATCAAAAGTTTAGGTTTTGCTGTGAAACTAGATACCAACGGGACTAATCCCGATTTGCTCAAAAGTTTGATTAATGAAAGTCTAGTTGACTATGTTGCAATGGATGTAAAAGCGCCAATTCACAAACTCCCGAATATGGTTGGTTCAAACAACCGAATTGATAAAATTTCGCAATCAATTAGTATGTTAATCAAGTCTCAAATTGATTATGAATTTCGTACAACTGTCTGCCCCGACCTTACAAAGGAGGATATAGTTGAAATGGCTGAGATGATTCGTGGGGCAAAACGATATTACTTGCAGCAATATCACAAGCCGAATATCCGAGCCAATGAGGCTGAGCCACTCAAAATTGAACTTTTGCAAGAAA
>DHMD01000026.1:0-921 GCA_002405615.1 Christensenella sp. UBA4651
TACATTATTGTTATTGTTATTGTTATTAGCGCCCGACGGGTTTAGATTATAGCTATTATTGCTATTATTATTGTTGCCCGAACGCAACCACGAATAAGCGTATGCTCCAACATTTGCCTTATTATTGCTCCCTACCCCACTAGTGTTTAAGTTAGAGGTGGTTGAACCATCATAGGTCATTCTCTCTGTGTTGTTCAGTGCCCAAAGACCTCGGTGACTGGTGGTCTCATCATATCCCGTCTCAGTAAGACTTGGAAGCCAGATATAATTTTGATTCCAAGCGGAATAATTGGATAGTGAACTGTAGTTGTAATCCCTTGTTCCATCATTACCATAACCTGTACTGTTAGTTAGCCACTCGTCATTTGGTAATTTGCTACTAAAGCCCAAAGTTGTAACTGCAGACTGCTCTTTTTGCCAAGCTACATTAACTGGCTGTACTATATAATCTGTGAGTGTGCTCATCGTGAAAGGTGCAAAAGCACTGCTAGAGTTTTGAGTAACAGCTTGCCCTGTTATACTAGAACTGCTACTAACACTGCCTGTGTTAGTACCAGCATAGGCATAAGTGCCTCCGTTGTTGAGTGTTACTGCTCTGATATAACTTGTTCCATACATATTACTTGGCATAGCCCAACTGTTACCACTATCGTAATACCAGTCGTCAGACCAGTCTGAGTATAGTCCTCCGTTAATATAGCCATATAACTCACCCTCGGTTTGTGAGCGACCTTGAAATGCCTCTTGCACGTTGTTTGAGAGCCATAGTGTGGCTATTACATTACCGCTCATATCTTTTGATAGGTATGTAACTATCCAGTCTAGCCCGCCAAGGCGTACTACCACACTTTGCGAACTTGTTTTACCTGTTGTGTACCCTCGAATGTCCGTTGCCGTGATTGCACTTGATGAACTACTATT
>DHMD01000026.1:1076-1264 GCA_002405615.1 Christensenella sp. UBA4651
TCAACTTTTACAAAACTTGTGGTGTCTCCAGTTTTTATTGCGATTTCATCGCTATCTTTGCTGGTTAACGCCCCCCCCCCGCAAATACTGAGGAGAATACTAAAAGTTGTAAAGACAAACACTAGCATTGTGGATATAATAGCCCAAATTGCCACCTTTTTGGCTTTTCTACTTTGCACATTTTCTTC
>DHMD01000026.1:1397-13203 GCA_002405615.1 Christensenella sp. UBA4651
AAGCCAACAATTTGAACCTATTTGCCTCTTATTTTTGTGTTATGTAAAAGTTTTTTGCCAAATTTGTACTTTGGTTGGTTTTGTGTTTGCCTATTTGATTATTTTCATTTTTAAATTTAAACCAACTCTAATCTATCCCTACTCTAGCCTTAAACTAATTTTAAACCAACTTTAACCTATCGTTAAACCTANNAAACAATGCCCAGATAGAGCCATTGAACTATTTATTCAAAGAGTAAATGTCTATGAGGATAAAATAGAAATATCTCTAAACTATTCACTAAACACCAACATTTCTAAAACCGAAAGCACATCTAAAAAACTCTTTACCGAAACCTTTACATCTACTCGTAAATTTAAAGGCGGAACTATTAAAACCACTAATAAAGTATATGAAATTTATTTGGTAATATAAAAATCACCCAACAATTCTAATAAACAAAATATCTAATTTAACAAATTTGCAATATAAAAACAAACATAGAAAAAGAGCATGCTTTAGGAAAATTCCTAAAATATGCTCTTTATTTCTTAGAAAATACTGCTAGTTTCAAACAGCATTGACTAAACCTAAATTCTTTTTTTACTATTCTCCAAAATAGTTTGCCAAAAACTCTGCGATTAGGTTAGCTAGACTTTTTGATTTGTCTATATCAACAGATTTTACCACAACGGCGCCCAACACATCTCCATCGCACAATATTGGTTGAAACACGCACTCCCCATTCATAGACTTACGGGGCGACAATTTTATATCGCTTGCCAATTTCGTTTTTCGGTCATCTATCATCTGTCGAATATCGTTAGAAATTGAGCCAAAGTCGCTCGAGGTTTCACCATTCCAGCAGACTACCTTTTCGGTATCGAGTATGGCTATATCGCATTCATTACCTACCCGAGCCACCTTGACAATATGACTTGCTAGCGGCACGATTTCACGAATAAGATGAAATTTACGCATAACAACTTGCTTATTGCTGCACGCACAGAACTCCATCAAATCGCCATAATTGATACGCAAAGCCTTACGAACCTCACGAGGTATCACAACCCGCCCCAAAACATCAACATGTCTCAACATTCCTTTTTTGTCATCTGACATAAATACTTTTCTCCCTATCCTGTTTTTGTTATTAGTATTTATATCTTGTTACATTTTATACATAAAAAGTCCCTAATTTTTAGGGACTTTCCTGTTTTAGGCAATCAACTCTAATAACCTAGGCATAACTTGATTTCTCACAGCCTCCGCCTCGTGGCTAAATTTGACAAAATTATCATCTTCGATAAGTGGCTTCTTGGCAACATCTAGCAATTCCACCTTGCCCATTTGACAAAATAGAATAGCGAAGTTTTGGGCGATAAATTCAGTAATAGTATCTGAATTTAGGTTGTTTTTCTCCACAATATCGTCTACCTTGTTACTATTCAACACATACTCATACACAGGCTCGTAAAATAGGCGCATACGCTCAACAGAAAGTTTGCTACCATTGCTAGTCGCAATTAACCCCCAATAGTGAGCACGAACTAGGTTGCGAGGCAACACACCTGGGATACCTTTTTTGTAGGTATAGCAGAGGTAGTCTTGGGCAGGCACGATACCGCCAGCGGCCATCTCGACTATATCCATAATCTTGTGTTCGTACAGTTCAGCAAAGACTTTCTCGGGTAGTTGGTCCTCTTGAAGATTGAGAGACGCAACCTCCTCCTTGATAACATTAAAAAACAAAACCTGCGTATCGTAGTCTACATGGCTAATATCAGAAGCCTGAAAGTCTTGCGGGTCAAAATTTGCGGGCATAAAAGTTTCCTCCTAAATTCCAAAATCACGCTTGAGCGAGCGAATTGAACGCTTGAACCTAAACATAAACATAAGTATAAATTCGCTAGCGGACAACAGCACCGCTGTCAATGTTGGCCATAGTATATCACATTTCAAGAAAAATAACAACAAAAATGAGGTTACTGACAAAATCAAAATCAAGATTAGCGGTTTGAACATTTCAAAATTTACATATCCTTGAATAAGAATTGTCAAACCAAAAGTTATGCAGATTGCTACCCACATAAATGGGATTGCGTACTGTACTCCCCAACCCCATGTATGTGTGTACAACTCTATGAATACTAGGAAGCCCGTCATCCAAAATGACAACCTCGATAGCACTTGGGCAATGCCGTCCTTTTTGAGTATGGCACGCAAAACGACCGCAACCGTGAGTGCTACTCCCGCCACTACATAGAGCGACCAGCCTAAAGTCTTGGTAATAAAAAGGTCGACTACAATGCAGATAAACAGCGCAAGTAGAGCCAACTTTTGTAGGATTGATACCACAGGTTCGTGTTTATCAATGATTGGCTGATACTGCGGGTAGTACAAATTATTGCGAGAGGAATCCTTGTTTACAGCCTTGCCACACAGTGGGCAATTCGATTTTTTGTCCTCAATTTCTACTTTACAATTTTCACAATTATCCATTTTTGCTCCTAATAGTTTGAGAAAACTTTTGCCTCAATTCCAAAAGCGGTAAGTTTCTGGAAAAAATTACGAATTATCGCAGTTTCTTGGAGGCGGGTACTGAATGTCAAGGCGCATTCATCACCATAACTAATGGCAGTCAAGTTGATTTTATTTAACTTTGTAGCCCCGAGCACCATAAAGTAGTGTTCGATATACTCACTCGCCTTGGCTGGCAATTTGATTTGACCAATGTTTGTGAGTGTCGAGGTAAACTGCCGTTCCCCCACTCGGTTATAAATGAGATTGAGTGCAAAATTTTTGACTGCCAACGGCATTACTCGTACCAAAAAATTACGCTCACTCCTAACATTTCCGTTAATCGAGCCTTGTAGATAGTCGATATTAAAGTTTTTGGATTCCTCTTTGACTCTCTCCAAAATCTGTTCAAAACCGCCATCCTCCATATCGACAGGCAACTCCATATTCACAAATTGTGAAAAGTTGCGGAGTGTAACACTCGGGAAGAACTTCCTCATATTCACAGGTACGCTAATTTTGACTGGGTATTTTTGCTGCTTGTTTGAATACTTTTTGTCCATAAGGAGTGCCTCAAAGTAAACTGCGGTCAAAAACTGATTTATTGTAGCCCCGAATTTGTGGGCAATTTCTTTGAGTGCTTTGACACTAACCAAACCTGTTACTGTACGCAACTTTTGGACAGGCTCTATATTGCCTTTCACTTGGTATGCGACTTTTTCGCTACGAGAGCGTGGCTTTTGTTTTGTCGCCACACGCTTGAATGAATCTTCGTTTTCCTCCAAGGACGGCAAATCCCGAGTATTACAGTCGAAGCTTGCCAAATCCTCAAAATCAGCACCACACAATTCAAAGTAGCGGATAATGAGTGTATTAAAAAATCTAGTCGCACCGCCGCCGTCAGTTAGAGAATGGAATGTTTCAAAAGAGATTTTGTTATCCATATACAGCACCCTAAACACTTGCGTGCGGTTGTTGAATGCAAACGCTTGACACGGATAGGTCGTTTCTTTCTCAATCAAGAGTTTCTTGTCCAGCACTTGGAAATAGTGCCAAAAAATCCCCTCACGCAGAGCGACATTAAAGAATGGAAATCTTTTGAGTGTGTCGTCTAGCGCCATTTGGAGTTTGTCTGGATTGACTGTCTGCTTGGTTATCACAGACACTCGAAAAACGCTATTCCAGTTTGTGGAACTAATTGCAGGGTAAATTAACGCTGCGTTGTCCAACTTGAACCAGTTTTCTCTAATATCTCTGTCGTGCATACGGCGTAATTGCTCCGCCATATGAGCACGCTCTTTTATATCTTTTTTGAGATTTTTTTGTGCTATTTTTGCATTTTTTCTATTCTTTTTTGATTCAGATTTTTCTAGCGACTGACGCATAATCTACCTTCTTACATATTTTTGTATTTGAGGATATTATTCCCCCTGTCCCTCTGTTGTTTCTTCGCTCTTGCTTATGTCTTGTACTACGAATGTTAGATTTTCTGTCCCGATATCATATCCATAGCCCGAGGCAATGAGTTTTGCGATTGCCTCCTCACCTGTAACGAAACCGTTTTCCATACTGTTGAACACCTTGCCCCAATCGTCATTAGACATTATTGCAAAATAAATCTTGCGAGCAATTGGCACAGTGATGGTAGAACCCTCTGGTAATCCCGATTGTTTCAGAGTAAACACCGCAACTTTTGTTGCGACACCTGATTCGGTATCAAATTCGTCTTTTGTAGTCATCTCGATATAGCCCGTCCCAGGAATCGTGATTGAACTACTGACAGCCACTCCTTCTAGGTTTATTTGCGTGTCAAAATTGAAATAAGACATTTTGGTTTGATTGATTGAATCCATAGTAAACATTCGAGTTTTTTGATTTTCGTCTTTATCTGAAATGTAGTACACTTTGCCTAGCGTTGAATCATTGAATTGCGCATCGTCCGAAATATTATAACCTTTGACAGCACTCTCAAATGTTGGCCAGTTGTAATTTACTTTGATTGCGATTGGCATAACTTGATTAAATGCAGTAGCATAATTTTCTTCGTCAGAACCAGAAATATAGAACATATATAGAGTGCTATTTTTTGGAATTGCATTTTTGATATAGAGTTTCGAGTCTACAATAGTAGCATATTCGTCTGCTGGATTTTTGTTGCCGTTAGCAGAAATATTGTTGTCCATACGAATTGCCAGCAACTTCCATAGTTCCTTTTTGTCCGAATCGGCAACATCAGCGGAACAGAGTGCCTTCATCAATGAATCAATTGAGGTGTATTTTGACTCCCCATATTCGATTGGGTTTTCGGAACCGATAATAGATGAGGTAAACAAGAACAGTGATTTACGAACGGATACGGTAGACGGCGCTTTGATAATTCCGCCAGCGGTATATTCGGTGCTGGCAACACTCTTGCACATTGGAGTAGGTAAGTCGCCAGATGTTCTACTACTAGCAAACGTTAAGTAATGATATATCCTATTTTCAGTTTCCGTTCCATTCTTGACAGCGTATTGAACTTCCCCACCGATATTCGGTATTAACGACCAGTTCCAATAGCCATCGTTTATATCTACTCCGTATGTGTCCGCCCTATATTCGCCCGTTTCATCAGTGTCATCGTTTATAGTTATATAACTAACTGGGACATTAATAGTGGTAACTTGGAGTTGGGCTTGGCTCGACAATTCCTCTCCTGAATTTTGCCAAGTGAGAGTCAGCGTACGCTTCGGTGTAGAGGTGTCATCTGACGCTCTGGCTGTCGACAGCTTAAATTCGAACCAGCGAGTATATGGGTTAGATTGAGAATATTTTGTACCACTATTTTTGTATGAACTCTGTGAACCTGTAATATTACCAAGCAAATCGTCAAAAATTTTGTCAGTCGCTCCTGCTTGATTTTCCAAAAGTTGAACCATCGGGTACATACCTGTACCATATGCGGTAGAATTTTCTGGAATTGCGAGAGTTGAATTTGGTTTCGCAAAAATTCTGACAGCATTGACATTATTTGTTCCCATTACAAAATCAGCTACTTTGTGGTCTTCGTCAAAATCTGTCGAAGTATAGAAAGTGAAACTTCTCAACTTTTCTTTGACAGTTACGACAAATTCTGGAAATTCTTGTTGCACGATGTACATACCCTTTTGAGCTGTGGCAATATCATTCGCCTTGCAGAAGCCTGTTGGCAAAGTGTAGCCCTTCTGGTTTGCGAGGGTTGCGTCCGTTGTGATAATATTGTAAAAAGCGTCTATCGGCTGACCCAACTCATTGGTACGCACCAAATATGAGCAGATATTTACCTTGCCTGCTCCTTTAGGCTGAATAATGAAACTATTATCACTATTATTTGTGATTTGGTAAGTATCAGAATCAGCAGCAATAATAGCACTGCAAACTTCATTTATATTTACAGGGTCTTCTGCTAGTGCGCTATCAGCCTTGGTAACAAAGTTTACGACTTTTGTAAATGTTGGATTATTACTTTTGCTAAATGTATATTTTATTTCGGTAGCACCATCATTTACATCTTCTGAATCGCTGTGTTTGAGAATTTCTAGCGAAACATTTGAAATTATAGTACCAGCGGTGTTTGTATATTCAAAAGATGTGGTTTCCACAGGGACTTCTTCGATAGTAACTTCACGCTTGATAGTGTACTTTTCGCTCCTATCCAGCATATTCATAGCGAGATATACTTTTTCGCCAGTTTGCAGCAAACGGTTAGGCTTGATTTCCCAATACGAAACTTGCTTGCCGTTGTATTGGTGGACATTAAACTGCTGAATACTAACTGCATCAGGCACGAATTCACCTGTACTAGCCCCCTCAAACACGGCGGTAACTAGGAATTTTGACAAGTCTGACAGCGGGTTATAGTCCGCACTAGACGTGTCCTTTACAATCGTAGGTTCAAGGAATATGTTTAGATTCAACACATTACTTAGCCCTGTTTCTTCGGCAGAAATAAGGAGGCTCGAGCCGCTAAACAGTTTGGTCTTGAACTGAGCGTTTTCATCGCTAAAAGTTTCATTTTTGATGAGAATCTTACCCAACTGCAATGGGTAAAGTCCTAGGTCAGCGGTAGATGAAACGACCTTTTCGTTCAGAGGGTCGGCTATGCTAAACTTCTGAATTTTGGCAGTAACCTGCACAGTACTCAAAGGTTCAGTCAGAGGCTCATCGCTCGTATATACTGGGTTGTAGTCGATATTTAGGAGTCCTGTATTTAGCCCAACAGCGGCAGATAGCGGACTGCTCGACACATAAGTTATTTCTTTTGTTTGGTTTTGGTCGCCGAAGATGTATAGCGACCTCTCTGGTTCGACACGAACAGACAACTGGGCGCTGTCTTGGTAAATAAACTTGGTATTCTCCAAGTCCAAATTCATACCTGTGTTTGCGTCCTTTGCCTCGATAAAAATTTGTTTTACTGGGACGTCTACCTTTATCTCGATAGGTGTAGCGACACGGTACAACATATCGCTAGTTTCTGCGTTGATATAGCAGATACCGCCCTTGTTAGAGCCGTCCGCAGCGAGTTTAGCCTTTACTGCAAAAGGCTCGCCTTTTTTTACTACGCTAGGTACATCAATAACCGAATTATCTATTACATTTTTGGCGTTGCGCACTGTTAGTTTTATCTCGGTATCAATGGTATCATCGGTAATTATTGCTCCACTTTCAGAAACGGAGGCAGTATTCGCTGTAACCGTCAAATAGATTACTCCCTCGTTTTCCAATATTACTTGGGACTCGGTTTTATTAAATTTCAATCCTACGAGAGGCTCGTAATGCTTATTGAATACGCCAGCCGCCAACATTATGCCCAACGCTACGCAGACGACCAGTATAAAACTGACCAAGACCGTACCGAGTATGGTCATAGCATTCAAAAAGCTCTCCATTCTTTCTGACATATTTCCCCCATTTTTTATAAAATTAATTTTTATGCCCGAATATTTTTATTTAATAATTATAACTAATTTTTGACTACTTTGTCAAAGAATTTTCGTCATAAACATACACATATAGAAATTCTGAGTAGTATTCCATACCTTGCGCCTTTAGGACAACGGTATATTTGCCCTCTTTTACAAATTCTATGATAAAGTTCGGATACATTGCGTCTTTGTGTGCTACTTTGTTTGCTCCCAAAATGACACGGTCGCCATTCGCATCGTAGAATAGAAATTCTAGCAACTGGTTCTCGATGAGTTTGCCCGCCTCATCGTGAACAGCATAGTCGGCAGTAAACGAAGCAGAGCCGTTGTGCATATAAATCACAGTCTTTTCCGCTGCGGTAGTAGTAATAGTGATTGCGTTTCTGTAGTTATAAAATTCTATCGTTTGGCTAGCAGTGCTGCCGTCCGTAGCCTTGATAATCAACCTCCCCATTCCGACAGTTTGCCCATAAGACACTTTTAGCATACCGTTATCCGCTTGGGTTACTGTGATATTTTCGGCATCGTAGTCCCACTTTTGGTTACAAAACTCACTAATTTCTGGGTCAACATATACGACTGAATTTTCTGAATCATCATCACTATAATACAGGCAGTATTGCTTATCTTTATTGGTCAGAGCATACTCCTCTGTACATTCGGAATTATAAACTTTCGCTGAAATGTCGTCATTTGTTGCTAGCTTATAAACTCGGATATTAATACGCTCACTCAGGCTGTCATAATAGAAATTGTAGCCCGAATCGAGTATACCTTTTTGGATAACATCAGTACCACAATCCACGACATAGAAACCTTGGAAAACGGTCTTTTGATTTGTAGCCAACGTGTAGCCTTCGTTCTGCACAAACAGGCGTTTGTTAGTAGAGTTTGCGATATAGTTGTCGCAATCAAGGTAAGTTGATTTTTCGGTAAACATACAGTTGTCTAGACTTTGGTCGCTAGAAATTTTGAGTACATAGCCAATACTCTTGTCTGATGTAGAGTAAAGTTCATAATTTTTGATACCGTATTCGTCCAAGGTGTAGTCAAGCTCGTCCATATTTGCATTCAAAATTGAGAGAGATAGGTCATCACGGCGCTCCATTACGGTTACTCTAATTGTTTTGGGCAAAATCTCGTAGCCCGAATTTGCATTGGGATTTACGCCTGTTTTGGCTACGATTTTGATAGCACCATCGCCCACAGAATTTGCGGTAATCACACCAGAGGCATCAATGTCGAGAATTTCGGGAGTCAAACTCTCAAACGTATAGCCCATATTGTAGCCCTTGTTGATTTTTAGGTAATTGCGACTAGAAGATAGCATATCGGCAGTTTTGCCAAACTCCATAGCAAAATCGGTGCATTGCAAATACGTGCAATAAATCGCTTGTTCCACCTTAACTTGGACAGACTTTGTCTTGCCATTTACTGTTGATTTTATACGAGTAGTACCCGCACGCAGAGCCTCAATTCGCCCTGTCGCAGGCTCGTAATTTATTATAGTTTTGTCATACTCAATATTGATATATTGAATCATTGTGTTAGTCAATAGCGGTGCGTAGGCTACTGCGTCTGCGGCGTTTGCCGTGCCAATTTTTAGCATAATCAAACTGTCGCAATCAAACTCACACATAGCGTCTGCATCACGATTTGCGGCGCACCCGCAAGCCAAGAATACCACCAAAAGCAACGGAAACGCCATCATATAAAATTTGCGCATATTCTCCCCCAAATAATACTGCTTTTAGTATAAAAAACTCTATGCCAAAAGTCAAGAAAAAAGGCGAATTTTGTATATAAAAAAGCAGGAAAAGGTACTCCTGCTTCTATTATTTGATATTTTTGTAAAATTATTTATTATCTGCCTCTCAATTTACGCAAAAATGGAGGTATATCAGAGTCATCAATTTCCACGCTCATACGGCTAGTTTTTTCGGGTGCGGGAGCGGGTTCTGGCTCAGCAAATTCGCGCATATCCAGCCTACTATTTTCGAATGACTGAGGTTCAAATTCGTCCCTTTGAGGAGCAGTGAAAGCTTGTTGCTCGTGCTGCTCATTATCCTTACCGATTAATGTAGGTTGTCCAGTCTGGAAACCTGTAGCAATTACAGTAATTTCTACGGCGTCATCGAGCGACTCGTCAATGCTAGCACCGAAGATGATGTTACAGTTTGGGTCAACAATTTCACGCATAAGGTCGGCAGCCTCGTGAACTTGGTCAATAGGCAAACTAGAACCACCTTTTACATTAAAGATAATACCTGTTGCACCCTCGATAGTTGTTTCGAGAAGTGGGCTAGAAACAGCTTGGCTCAAAGCCTCAAAAATCCTCCTATCACCCCTTGCCTTACCAATACCCATATGAGCCAAACCTCTATTCTTCATCGTTGTGCGGACATCGGCAAAGTCGAGGTTGATGAGTGAGTTTTCGATAATCAGGTTAGAAATACCTTGTACGCCTTGACGCAGTACATCATCGGCGTACCTGAATGTGTCAACGATACTTGTACCTTTTGGCACGATTTTGAATAGTTTTTCGTTAGGAATAACAACGAGTGAGTCAACGGTTTTACGCAGCGCTTCCAAGCCTTTTTCTGCGTTTTCCATACGCTTACGTCCTTCAAAATTGAATGGTTTTGTTACAACAGCGATTGTCAAAATCTCTTTTTCCCTAGTTAGCGCAGCAATCATAGGAGCAGCACCAGTACCAGTACCACCACCCATACCAGCAGTGATAAAGACTAGGTCTGCATCACTTACTGCTTGGTTCAATTCTTCGTAGTTTTCTTCTGCCGCCTTGCAACCAACCTCAGGGTCAGCACCAGCACCCCAACCACGAGTTAGTTTTGTACCGATTTGGATTCGGTAGTCTGCCTTACTGATTTGTAGTGCCTGCTTATCTGTGTTTACAGTGATAAATTCTACGCCGCTAACGCCAGCGTCAATCATACGGTTGACAGCGTTGCTACCACCGCCACCTACACCTATAACTTTGATTTTTACAACGGGATTGTTGTTATTTTGACTATAATTATTCGTAAAAGTATCCATATTTACCTCCATTTATTTCTTAAAAATTTTGTTAAAAAACGAACTATTTGCCTGATTTTGTTTTAATGCCATATCCAATAATCCCAGTACTGCGCTTTGCTTTGGCTCGTTCATTAGCGGGATTTTTGGTTCTCTGATTGTTACCGCTTTACCCAATATTTCAAATAATTTTTCTCGTATGCCCTTGATATACGAAATGCCACCACCAGTTAGGTTAATTCTGATTTTTTCTGGTCGCTCATAAGTGCAAGTGTCTAGACTTTTGACAATCATTTTTGCGATTTGTCGAACTTTACGCTCCACTATTTCATACACAGCGAGTGAATCTACTGTATATTTTTTGCCGTCTACATCTACTGTAATTTGCTCTAATTCGCTTGGTCTGCCAGCAAGGATTGCCCGATTTTTGATTTCCTGCGCCACTGCAAACGGAACTCGCAACAATTCACAAATATCCGCTACAATATGTCCGCCACCGAGAGAAAAGCTGCGCATACATACCAAGCCATCGCCTACTACTACGGATACAGTTGTGCTCAAATACCCACAATCTATCAGCACCGCACTGCAATCTCTCTCCTCTGGACTAATTAGATACATACTCTCCGCCAACGGTTCTGACAAGAACTCCACAAAGGGTAGCCGCATTATCTCCACCGCCTGCAAAACTGCACCAACGAAAGACCGCTCTGCAAGAACAAAGGAAAGCGTAGCACCTAGCATTGTTGTCGTTAATCCCTTGGGGTCGATTACTCTGTCTTTGTTATCCAGTTCGAAACACACGGGACTGCGATTTACCACCGTATGTGTTGGGCTACTACCGAAATCGTCCGCCATAAGGAATAGCTCATCGACCTCACGAGAGCCAATTTTTTTGGGTTTACCGTAGTCTTTGCTTACGCTCTTTACCTCGTTGATACTGAACTCGCCCGGAACACCAACATATAGGTGTGTAATTTTTGCCCTAGCGTTATTTTGCGCAGTCTTTATCGCAGTACAAAGGGCTTCACTCAGATTTTGAGGTTCTAGAATCTCGCCATTCATAAAGCCAGCGTACTCTATATTTGCATACCCTCGCACATCAAAAGTGCCATTTATGCCATTATCGCCGATTAAAACAGTGATGTGGTTTGAACCGAAGTCCATTACGGCGATATTTTTCTTTGCCATACCTCATCACCTCCCATTTTTTGATACTCTATGGCATTTTCATACATAATTATAGTAACAAAAATAATTAAAGTCAAATAAAAAAAGCAACTTTTTGAATAATTATAAATAATTTTTATTTATAAACAGAAAAACC
>DHMD01000026.1:13247-16272 GCA_002405615.1 Christensenella sp. UBA4651
AGAAAAACCCAATAAATTGCGTGCATAAAATTGATTATTTTGTCGATTTCTATCAGCAGATTAAAGTACTATGCAGGTACTATGCAGTTACCATGCAAATCATTTTACGCATAGTTTTGTCTAAATTTCCGTAAAAACAAAAAATCTACCATTAAACAAATGGTAGATTTATACTTTATTAGACTTTCTCCCAGTCAACAATTTTTATTTTCCCGACCACTGGAACTGCATATGCACGCCCTCGCAACGCAGTACTCACCCCCGCTATTACCCAAATAATGTGTATCATAATAACGAATGGTATTGCTATTACATTAACTGTCGGGATAAATGCAAATCCTAAATACAAAACAGTAACAATAATCCACATCCAGAGTGCTTGATTTTGGTGAAATCTAGCATACGGCTCATGCCTGCACGCACAAAAACCAAAGAAAAATATCAAATAATTCATCGCCGCTACAAATTGAATAGCTGACCTTGATATTTGCTTTTGGCTGGTTGTATTTTTTTGAACCGCAGCGGGAGTCTGCTGCAAAGTATTATCACTCTGCCCTGACTCAACCTTTGCGATAGAAATTTCTTTTTGCTTGGTTTTTGGTCTAATTTTGACTTGTTTAGCGGGTTTTATAGAATTTTGCGAAGACTTCTCCTTATTTACCGCCTTTGTTTCCTCTGTGGATATTTGCTTTCTTGGCATAATGGCTATTCTCCTATAAGCATATTATACTAAATTATAGCCAATATAGCAAACATTTTACATCAATTTTACAATACTCATAACAAGATTCGAAATTTCTGCTGGCGAATCTGTGTTGTTAACCAGAGTCAACACCTCATCATTGGCAACATTAATTATACCATTACCACCTAGTGTTGCCACCTGGTTTTGAGCAACTGTTGCTGTGCTTTCTAACGAAGTTTGGACTTCCCCACCCACACTAATTGCAAATCTGTATGTCTTGCTATCTGCATCAGCATTTAAGCCACTCAAATTATATACAACCAAATAAGTACCTCTTGTCAGCGCTACCGCAGACTCACCAACCGCAATACTTATGTCAGCACCATTTTGGGTTACTATTTGAGTAAAGGTTGTAGCACCTTGCGCAATCACACCGACCTCTTGCGGAGTTGCCAAAGTTATGTTGTTGTCTATTATTCCATTCAAGCCCTGTGGACCTTGCGGTCCTTGTGCCCCCGTTTCCCCACGAGGTCCACGCACAATATACGCTTGCATTCTAGGGCAAAAGAAAGGTTCATTCACAGGCGCTAAACCTTGATTACAATTACAACTATTCATTTTTACTCCTTCAAATGAGGGGCTGCCCGAAACTCCCTCATTCCATTGTATGCAGGAGCTTAATTTTTTGAGAACAAAAAAGAGCGAACCCGAGAGTGAAAATTCACATTAGGTTCAACTCTTTCCTTTTTACAAATCTTTTAGGATTTCGGCTTTTTTCTCCTTGTACTCGTCTTCGGTAATCAAACCTGCATCGTACATTTGCTGCAACTTTGCCAAACGGTCTTGTTCGGTTGGTTGTTTTTGCTCGCCTTCCGCAGTTTGATTAACCTGATTTCCGTTAGCATCAATATTGCTAGCAACAGCGTCATGCACACGCTCTACACGATTACGCTCCAAACGCTTAACAATTCCAGCTGAAATTGCGGTAAACACGAGGAACATACAGAACAAACCAATCATAAACGGAGTCCCTAAAATCGCCATAACATCAGCGTTGGTTGCCAATTCCTTTGATGCGTCAAAGTACACACTAAGTAGCAACGCTGACACATACAAATCGACAAAGACTGTACTCACATATGTTATAATTTGGAAAGCCAAGAACGATTTTTTGTACTTTGTGATAAGAGTTGCGATTGATGAGGCAGCCAAAAACTGGATAGAAATTATGATTATGATTTTGATAACCCTTAGGTAACCAGTTGGGTCAAAATCTACACCAGCCTTACCCTTGACATACAGAACGTATACCAAAATCGCACCGATTATCCACAACAAACCGCAAACCGCATTGATTGCGATAAAGGCTATTGAGGTTTTGCGATATAAACCTTGCTCCAATTTTTTTATCCAAGGTAGTGTAGCAATGGCAAAAAAGCAAATAATTGCCAAAATTGCTAGCGTAAGGGTAAGCTGAGCACTCATAAATTCCATAACGATACCCATTATGAGCAAGCCGACAGCGATAAACAAGCCGACAATCGCACAGGTCGTTACGATTTTGTAAACTTTACCGCCATCTTGGAAATCTGCCAAAGTTTTGGAAATTCTGCCTGAGTTTTTTTTGAATAAAGACATTTGCGCCCTCCTATTCTTATTATATATATTATGACTGGTTATAGCAAGCAAAATGCGTAATTACACAAAATTAGACAATTTGTTTAATTTATAGAAAAATAAAAACGAGTCAGATTTAACTCGTAAAATCCTATCGAAGTTTTGCTGCTAAATCCAAAATCGTCTTTTTATTTTCCAACGACAAATCCTTAACCGCAGCAAGCAATTCCATATCTGCCTTATAATTCTCTAAATTGGGATAGAAAAATTCTTGCGGTGAAATCCTAACCAAATCACAAAATTCAAGTAGTGTAGAAACCTTTAATGAAATCTCGCCACTCTCAACTCTACTAATATGTTTTACGTTCAAGCCTAATTTTGGACTGGTATCCCGCAATGCGTAATATAACTTTTATTTATTACATAATCAAGCCCGAATTTCTGCTAGTTTTTGATAATATGTCGCTCAATATCCTATTGATGGCTTTATACTACGCCGCTTTGGTTACTGCTTTTGCTCTCGTTGTCAAGGCGTTCTTCTCTATAAACCAACGGCAGAAACACCCTTTTACCCTACGCAACGACCATATAGAATCTAAACCAAAATGCATATAAAAAAATCCCTAAGGAACTAGGGATTTTTTGGAGCTGATGGTGGGACTCGGACCCACGACCCGCGCATTACGAATGCGCTGCTCTACCAACTGAGCCACATCAGCATAT
>DHMD01000065.1:0-13670 GCA_002405615.1 Christensenella sp. UBA4651
TTGGCGGCTATTACACCGCCGCCTCGGGCGGCGGCGACCAAATTTTCTTGGCGAATGGTTCGCCAAAAAATTCTGTGTCGTCCTTTACATCCAATACGACATTGTATGCGTATTGGATACCGATAACGTATATCGTTAGTTACAACGCGAATGGCGGAACGGGAACGACCGCTAGCAGCTCGCATACCTATGGCGTGGCGAAAAACCTAACCTCCAACGCCTTTACGAGAGCGGGGTATAGTTTCGCTGGTTGGGCAAAGAGCGCTGGCGGCGAAGTTGAGTATACAAATAACCAAAGTGTAACCAATTTGACCACGGTAAATGGCGAAACGGTAACGCTGTACGCCAAGTGGACTGCGTGGCTGGTGGTAACGGTTGCGAGCGGCAGCAGCACGACCGAGTACACGAGTACCAGTTCGCTAGATAGCGACAAAGAGTCCGCCAAACTCACAATCGTGCCAAAGACAGGGCATATCGTGTCGCAAATTTCATTCGACAACACGAATTGGGTAGATGTTGCGTACTACGAGTATGCGTTTTATGACACCGACTTTGCGCTCAAAGTTACATATTACGCTAGTACCAAGACGAATGTGTTTGCCGTGGATTTTGACCGCATTTTGCCGAACTATTTTGATAGCAAGAACTTGACTGTGTATGTTAGGTTTGCCTCAGGCTCGTACTCTGGGCTAAAAAAGCCTAGCGGCGGCGTGGAGGGCGTGGCTGTAACCTCGACCTATGGTGGTGTGGCGATGATTGTCGGCGCGGACTTGGATAGTTTGGGCGATGACGACACAGTCGTTTGCTCAACTATGGCTGCGGACGGCTACGAGTTTATGTACTGGATGGACGAGGCAGGGAATAAGTTGAGTTTCAATGACTCCGAGCGCTTCAAGAAAAAAGTAATCATCAACTCTGTCCTCACCGCCGTCTTCGCCCCAATCGGTACTGACCCGAATACTTATTTCGTTGTGGATAATAGCGAGTAAGGGATAAATTGTAAGAAAAAAGCACTGTCCAGTGCTTTTTCTTTTTATAATTACAAATCGCTGAAATTAATCAAGTCGACATTGTCGAAATAGCCCAATTTTTTGGCTTCACGGAGTACGGCGATTTCGTCTTCGCGGCGTAAGTAATTTGTTTGCGTGCGGGTGTAGTCGTCAAGGTAACCTACGTGAGTGAGGATTTCTAGTGAAATATCCTTATTCCAAAATAGAGTTTTGAGTACGTCAAAAGTACTGATATCCACTCCGTTGCCGTGGAAAGCGAAACTAAACTCGTCCGTTGTCTTGAGCCCCGCCTCACGAGCGAGGTAGCGTGCGTTCTCGTCCATGCTGCGTACTGGCAAATTGTATTCCTTGGCTAGTTCGTGGTAAGCCTTCAAAATATTTGGAATTTCATTAAAGTAATGGTGGTGGTCAATATGAGTAGGGGTAAGTCCGCTCGCCAAAAATTTCTCGATTTGGGCACGCAACTCTTTCTTTGCGTCCAAATACTGGGTGTAGTAGCCCAGCATACAAACATAGTGAAACACGCCTTGGTCATCGACTAGACTCGGTACTTCGCTAGCGGGCAAAACAGATTTGCCATAGGTAAGGTTTAGGTGGATACCTACATTTTTGAGGTTATGCTCCTTGGCAAGGGCAATGGCCTCGTCTGTGTAAGGGGTATTCATCATCATTGTGGTGCTAGTAATCAGCCCCTCGTCAATACACTCGATGATTCCACGATTGATACTCGGACTCAAGCCGAAATCGTCAGCATTCAATATTAATTTCATAAAATTCTCCTATTTTGTTTATAAAATTTATTAGTAAAAAAACCTCCTAAAAGGGAGGTCATAATTATGCCGCTGTTCTAGCGTTGTGCAATTCACGAGCAAGGTTCGCCTTTTTGCGAGATGCAGTGTTTGCGTGATATACATTATCTAGTCTAGCGCGGTCAATCAAACTAACAACTTCTCTAAGAGTAGCCTCAGCTTGGTCAAATTCTTTGGCTGTGATTTGCTCACGGAACTTACGAATTTCTGTAGCGATACGAGACTTCTTAGACTTGTTTGCCAAACGAGCAGCTTCACTAGTAACGATTCTCTTTTTCTGTGATTTAATGTTTGCCACTGTTTTATCTCCTAATGTTAAATTTTGTTACTCATAAATATTAGCATAAAAATTTATATTTTGCAAGAGTTATTGAGCATTTTTTTGTAAATAATCATAAAAAGAGGTGAATAAAAATGATTTTTAGTGATTTGCTCGATGAACAGATTTATGGTAGTGCTGATGACGGCGTATTGGGAAAAGTGGAGAAACGGGGGAGTTTTGGGGCAAAAATTTTTCGTGCGGAAATTTCTACTGACGAGGATTCTAGGCGGCTTTGTAAGGCGAAAGGCAGGTATTCCACATTGAATATTAGTCCCATAATTCACACATATCACAATGCGAGGCGGTACGCTGCGAATTTGCTATCCAGTGAGATTTTGCGATACTTTCCTAATGGGAAATTTGCTCGTCCTACCGTGTTGGTTGTAGGGCTAGGAAATGCCTTTGTAATATCGGATAGTCTAGGTGCGGAGGTTATCAAAAATCTGCTGCCAACGCATAGTTTGCCACTTGAATTACGAGAAGATTTGGGCGATTTGGCGTGCTTTATCCCTGGTGTGAGCGGGCTAAATGGGGTGGCAACATATGATTTGGTAAAGAGTGCTATGGGTGTAATTCGTCCGCAAGTCGTGATAATTATTGACGCACTGACCGCCAAAAACTACCAGAGGCTCGGGAATAGTTTTCAGTTGAGTGATACCTCGATGACTCCTGGGGCGGGAGTCGGGAGCAAGAATCGAGTTTTGGATAAGGCTAGCCTTGGGGCGGACATTATTACTATTGGTGTGCCGATGATGATAAATGCTCGTAATTTCGCTGATTTGGACGAATTGCCTAATATTGTTTTGACGCCAAAAGAAATCGACTTTTTTACCAAAACTTGTTCTCAAATAATTGCAACTGCTATAAATTTGGCGGTGCATGGCAAAAACTACCTCAAATATATATAATATGTTGACAAAATCTGGGATAGAATCATAAATAGTATTGTGTCAAAAAAAATATCAAAAAATCGAGTTTTGTTTTATGATTCGGGAGTCGGCGGGCTTACGTTATTAGGTGAGGCGAGGAAGAGTTGCCCTAATATAGAGTGTATATATTTTGCCGATTATCTCAATATGCCTTTGGGGGATAAACCGCTCAAAGGTATACAAAATTCTATCAAAAATACTATTGAATTTTTGGTAAAAAAATTCGGTACAGGGGTAGTCGTTTTGGCGTGTAATACCGCTACCAGTGTGGCGATAAAACTACTGCGTGAGGCTATGCCACAAATTGAATTTGTCGGTACTGAACCCGCTGTCAA
Organism: Christensenella sp. UBA4651; assembly: GCA_002405615.1. Lineage (GTDB taxonomy): Bacteria > Bacillota > Clostridia > Christensenellales > UBA1242 > UBA7867. Next base: position 3,406 of record DHMD01000065.1, read on the forward strand.
AAAGGCGGTTGATTTGGGCTACAAGCGAATACTGTTGTTGGCTACGCCCAATACGATAAAATACAACAGGCTAGTGAGGAAGATGAGGGCGGGTTTGGGCGAAAATTTGATACTTTGTCCAGAACCTCGGCTCGCTCAAATCGTGGAAAATAATGTCGAGAATTTGACAGTTGTAAAGCGACTTTTTGACGAGAAAAAAGCGGAAATTTTGGCTAAAAAACCTGATGTGATGGTGCTGGGTTGCACGCATTATGTATGGCTAAAAGGCATTATACAAAAAGTGCTAGGGCTGCCTTGTATTGACGGAAATGAGGGTGTAATAAACAGGCTAAAAAGTGTAGCAAATTTGGGTAAAAATAGAGGCAAATTATCAATTTACACAAATGATGTTACCAAAACCGAAAAACTAAAAATTGCGTGGGAAATCTTGAATAGTGGGGGTGAGTAAGAATGTGTGGAATTAGCGGGTGTGTAGGCAGCCAAAAGGGGATACGCGACACGATGGATTGCCTCGGAATGCTGGAATATCGTGGATATGATTCTAGCGGAATTGCGTATTTTGAAAATGGTAGAATCAAGGTCATTCGAGCGGTTGGCAAGTTGAATAATTTATCTCGAAAAATCAAGTCGGATACGGAGCAAAATGCGGTGATAGGGCATACGAGGTGGGCAACTCATGGCAAGCCTACTATCTACAATGCTCACCCGCATACAGATGAGCGGCATACGGTCGCTCTGGTACATAATGGCATAATTGACAATTTTGAGGTGGTAAAGGCGGGGCTAATTCGTGCTGGGATAAAATTTTGCAGTCAGACGGATACAGAGGTGTTGGCGCAATGGTTGGGCAAGGAATTAAATAAACATACCACTATTTCAGAGAAAAATGTGTTTGACGCAATTCGCGGGTTATTTAGCAAATTCAAGGGGACTTTTGCGATTGCTTTTTTGGTGCGAGGGCTATCAAATCGTATCTTTTTTGCCAAGCAAAAAAGCCCTCTAATTATTGGGCAAGGCAAGGAGGAGAGTTATCTTGCGAGCGATACGAACGCACTCGTCGGTAAGTGTCAGCGTGTGTGCTATGTTGGGGACGGAGAGTATGGGTGCATAGGACAACAAAGTGCTAGTTTGTTTTCTGCAAATGGGCAGCCCAAAAATGTGGATTTTGTGCTATTGAATACCAAAATTGACTCGGTTAAATTGTGTAGTTACAATTCATATCTACAAAAAGAGATTGATGAGGGAGCGTTTGCGGCAATCAAAACTATCAAGAATTGTTCGCACGAAATAGATAAAATTCTAAAATCCGACACCTTTGAAAACGGCAGAGATATACATATTGTTGCGTGCGGAACGGCACTGCATGCGGGGCGTGTGATAAAGTATCTAATTGAGCACGAGTTGCGTATGCCTGTTAGCCTAGATTATGCCAGCGAATTTAAGTACAAGCGCCCGATAATTGGTAAAAACAGTATTTGCTTCTTCATTAGTCAGAGTGGCGAAACTGCGGATACTTTGGGTTGTGTGGAATTAGCGAAAACTTTGGGGGCTACTACGATAGGTGTAACCAATGTGCCGAGTAGTCGAATTGCTCAAACGGTTGATTTTTGTCTATTTACTTATGCGGGTGCGGAAATCTCGGTAGCCTCGACCAAGGCGTACCTTGCTCAACTCGGTCTAGGGTATGCTTTGGTGCAGTTTTTGGCTAAAATTCTAGACAAAAAGGTGCATTTTTGTACGCAAGATGTGATAAATGTGCTAGTGCGTAACAAAAATCGCAAGTATTACAAAAAACAAGAGTCTTTTATTGGTACTGTCAGCAATCAAAAAAGTATATTTTTTATCGGCAGGGGGCTTGATTATTTTGTGGCAATGGAGGGAGCGCTCAAATTAAAAGAAGTCTGCTATATACACTGCGAGGCGTTGGCTGCGGGTGAGTTGAAACACGGTTCGTTGGCTCTCGTGGACAAAAATAGTATAGTGATTGCCGTTTTGACGCAAGAACATTTAATAGACAAAATGCTAAATAATATTCACGAACTAAATAGTCGTGGTGCAAAGGTCATACTGTATAGTCCGTTTGCTCAATTAAAAAGAGAGGTTTACGGCTTTGTAAAATTACCCAAAACTCCTAGCCTATTGAGCCCTTTGATTGCTATCAAGCCTCTGCAAGAATTGACGCTGTATGTGGCAAATAAAAAGGGTATTGACCCTGACAAACCTAGAAATTTGGCAAAATCTGTAACGGTGGAATAAAATCAAATCAACAAAAACTGTTGATTTTTTTTTGTTTTTAAGTTATACTTAATTACTAACATTATTTTAGGAGAAAATTCGCAATGCAACAAAACGATGACCAAAAAAATAAAAACAATGATGAAGTAACCTCTATGGATGCCGAAATTCTACGAGATGATTCTCTTTTGGAGGGCGATTTTCGTGAGGAGACTCCAAAGTTTTATAATGCGTTATACCTATCAAATATCGTCCCAGTTCCGGGTGTGAGCTTGACTTGTGATATTAACAACAGTTTAGAGGCTGATAGTATGCGTGAGGCTTTTGACAAGGGTGAAAAAATCGTAATTGTCGCTAGTCGTGAGCATGCTACCGAGATTAAACTCGATGCTATTTGCCCAATCGGTTGTCTATGCACTATCAAGAGATTGACGCAAAACGGCGATGATGTCAGGTTGATGGTAACTGGTACTAGAAGAGTCAAAATTTCAAAAGTAACCAAGGACCCTATTCTGCGTGTGGAATGTGCTGCGGTAAAAGAAGTCGGGGATTCGCCTGTGTACACCTTCGATATGATGGAAGAAATCAAATCAATATTGAGTGAATTGATAAGCGAGCGAATGTTACCTCCCGCAATCAGGATAAACTTGATTGAGGCGGAACTTTTACCTAGTGAATTTGCTGATGCTTTGGTTCACTTGCTCGCTAATGACGATGTAGATTTGCAAAATGAATTTTTGCAAGAAATCAATGTTGAAACAAGAATGCAAAAATTGTTGGATTTGACAAAGAGTTTTGAGCAAAAGTTGGAATTGAGAAAGGAAATTGACGATAAGGTTAATCAAAATATCCAAAAATCGCAAAAAGAGATGTTTTTGCGTGAGCAACTACATGTAATCAATGACGAGTTGAATGGCGAAGTCGATGAAAACGAGGAATTTACTCGCAAAGTAAAGGAATTGGGTATGCCAAAGGAAAGCGAGGAAAAAGTCCTAAAAGAAATCAATCGTATGGGCAAACTGCCTTTTGGTTCGCCAGAATTGGGGTATATCCGTAACTTTATTGAGACGGTTTTGGAGTTGCCTTGGACAAAAAGAACAGAGGACAACATCGACATCAACAAGGCTCGTGAAATTCTCAATAACGAACATTATGCACTAGAAAAGGTCAAAGAGAGAATTTTGGAGACTTTGGCAGTAATCAAATTAACCAAAAAAGTTAATGCACAAATTATTTGCTTGGTTGGACCTCCTGGTGTGGGTAAGACCTCTATTGCAAAGTCTATCGCCAACGCTATGGGGCGTAAGTTTGTACAGGTGAGCCTAGGTGGTGTGAATGACGAGAGTGTTATTCGTGGACATCGTAGGACATATGTAGGTGCTATGTGTGGTCGTATTCTGGCTGGTATGAAGCAGGCGGGGACAATTAACCCTGTATTCTTGTTGGACGAAATCGACAAAATGACGAGTGATTCTCGTGGCGACCCTGCTAGCGCCCTCTTGGAGGTGTTGGACCCAGCACAGAATGACCACTTTAAGGACTCTTTCTTGGAGTTGCCTTATGACCTTAGTCAAGTTATGTTTGTGTTGACGGCAAACGATATAAATGGTATTCCTTACGCATTGCGTGATAGAATGGAAATTATCACGTTGCGTTCTTATACCGAGTTCGAAAAAATCGCAATTGCAAAAAACTACCTAATTCCAAAAGAGGAGGCGGCAGCTGGACTACCCAAAGGCACGCTAAAATTGGACGAAGACTTGATTAGAAAAATCATTTCCGAGTACACCTTTGAGGGTGGTGTGAGGAGTTTGGAGCGAAAGATTGCTGCTATTGCTCGTAAATATGCTACATATATCGTAACGGGTGAAAAGTTTAGGGATATTAGTGCAGACAATATCGAGGATTACCTAGGGCATGACCGTATCAAGGATTTGGATATTTACAAGGCGGGAGCTGTCGGTGAGGTCGTTGGTTTGGCTGTTTGTGGCGAAATCACTGGTAAAGTTTTGTTGATTGAGTCAACGCTCTCATTGGGTAAACCTGAAATTAGATTGACGGGCTTGCCAGGCGAAATGATGAAAGAATCGGTGGAGCAGGTTTATACTTTGGTAAAATCTCGTGCGAGAGAGTGGGGAATTAGCAAAAAGACCTTAAATAGTAATGTGGTTCATGTACACATTGCACCTGTTTCGGGTGGTGTTGAGGGGCCTAGTGCGGGTATCGCTATGACTACTGCTGTGGTTTCTGCTCTCACTGGAATCGCTACAAAACCGAATGTGGCTATGACGGGTGAAATTAGTATTCGAGGTAGGGTTTTGCCTATCGGTGGCGTAAGGGACAAACTGATTGCTGCTGACCGTGCGGGAGTCAAGTTGTGTATTATCCCAGCGGATAATGAGCCTGATTTGCGTGATTTGCCTGACGAAGTCAAGGATAGGCTAGTTATCAAGACTGCAAGGACGATTGATGAGGTGCTAGAATACGCTTTGGAGCGTAAACCTACAAAATTAGAGAATGATGACTGGTCAGAAGAAGTAAAAGAAAACAAGGAATAAATTTATGATAGTAAAATCAGCAGAATTTATCACTAGCGTTGCCAATCCGCAAGACTTGGACAAGTTTGATAAGCCTGAGTTTGCTTTTGTTGGACGGAGTAATGTGGGCAAATCGAGTTTAATCAACTCTCTCGTCAATCAGAAAAAGTTGGCAAAGGCGAGTAGTACTCCGGGTAGAACTAGGCTGATAAATATTTTTGAAATTAATAGAGCATTTTACTTTATTGATTTGCCAGGGTATGGCTTTGCGCAAGCGAGCAAGCAGGAGCAAGCCAGTTGGCAAAATCTGATTGGTTCGTATTTTGAGAATACCACAAATCTAAAAAGGGTATTTGTTTTGGTTGATATTCGCCACGAACCAAGCGAAAAAGACAAACAGATGTTGAAATATTTGTATGTGTATAATTTGCCTTTTAACATTATCGCAACTAAGGCAGACAAGATTTCTCGTGGGCAAATAAATAAATATGTGAGTCAGATTGCTAGTTCGCTAGGTGTCGGAATTAATGATATTATTGTTACTAGCAATGTATCAAAGATTGGTAATGATAAGATTTATGAAATTATCGAGAGCCAATTATAATATAAGGATTATATAAGGAGCATTATGGTACTAGACGGTGTTATCGAGAGTATAGTTTTTCAGAACTCGCAGAACGGCTTTACAGTCGCTCGTGTTTTGGTAAAAAATGAAGTGGTAACTGTCGTTGGTACTTTGTCAAAAATTTACCAAGGGCAGGAGATTAGTGCCGTTGGTAATTTTGTTTCTGACGCAAGATTTGGGAAACAATTCAGGGTGCAGAGTTATGAACTCAAAGAACCCAAAACTGAGGAAGGGGTAATAAAGTATCTAGCGAGTGGGCTTATCCCTGGGATTGGACCTGCTACTGCGCAAAAAATTGTAGAAAAATTTGGTGCAGAAACGCTGGATATTATCGAGTTGAACCCGCTCAAACTCAGTGAGGTAAAGGGCGTTACGCTCAAAAAAGCCGCAGAAATCGGGCAGGCATTTTTGGATATCAAAAAAATGCAGAATGTGGTTATGTTTCTCCAAGAATACAACATTTCTACCAACCTTTCGGTCAAAATTTATAATCGCTATGGCGAAAATGCGAGAGAAATTATCAAGAAAAATCCATATAGGCTAGTAGAGGATATGACGAGAGTTGGCTTTAAGACTGCGGACAAAATTGCTCTGAGTGTGGGTATCCCTGAGGATAGTCAGTTTAGGCTGCGTGCGGGGCTGGTACATATTCTCAATGAGTCAAGTGAAAAAGATGGCAACACATATTTGCCTGTGGAAGATGTTTATGTTCAGTTGAGCAAACTTTTGCATATCGACATTATGGAAAGGTTGGAGGATTTTAACGATATAGTTAGCCAACTCGTAATCGAATGTGTGGTAAAGCGCTGTAATTTTAAGGGGGCAGATTGCCTAATGCTCGCCAAATACTACGAGGTGGAGTTGAAAGTTGCAACCAAACTTTTGACGCTCAATCACGCAATGACAAATCAAGAAGATGTCGAGGCTGAGATTGACTCGTTTGAGACGATTAATAATGTAAAATTGCACCCAGACCAACGTGCAGCTGTATCCAAAGCGATAAATAGCGGAGTTTGTGTGATTACTGGTGGTCCCGGGACTGGTAAGACCACAATTATCAAGTGTATTTTGGGTATACTCAATCGCCGTTGCGGGCGAATTGCCTTGCTCGCTCCTACTGGTAGGGCTGCCAAGCGAATGAGTGAGAGTTGTGGCGAGGACGCTAGCACTATTCATAGGGCGCTACTAATTGACTATGATGGTGGAGAAACAAAGGCTGATTCCGCTTCGTTCTTCTACAACGAAACAAACAAGTTCCCGTATGACGCTGTGATTGTAGACGAGGTTTCTATGGTCGATGTCAACTTAATGTTGAGTCTAGTGAGTGCGCTCAATAGTGGTACTAGGTTGATTCTCGTAGGGGACAAAAATCAGTTGCCTAGTGTGGGTGCTGGTAATGTCTTGGCTGATATTATTGGCTCACATATTATCGCTTGCGCAGAACTCACACATATTTATAGACAGAGCGGAGATAGCCTCATTATATCAAATGCTCACGCAATCAATCGTGGTGAAATGCCTATCATAGATAACAAGAGCAAGGACTTCTTTTATGAGGACAAGCAGTCCCAAGAGGATATAGCGCAAACTATTTTGAGTTTGATAAGTTATAGGTTGCCCAAATATCTCAATATTGACCCGCTCAAAATTCAAGTTCTAGCACCTATGCGTGTAGGTGTTTGTGGTGTGGATAATTTGAATAATATGATTCAAGAGAAACTCAATCCTAGTGATTATACCAAGAAAGAAATGCGTTTTGACTATAATATGTTCCGAGTTGGAGATAAAGTTATGCAAACGGCGAACAATTACACCCAAATGTGGAGAAAGGAACGCAAAAATGGTAGCTGGGAAATCGGCGAGGCGGTATTCAATGGCGATATTGGTTTTGTAACAGACATTAATGAAGAAACGGAAAGTTTGGAGGTTACTTTTGATGATGGCAGAATTGCTGAGTACGCAAGGGAAGACGCCAAACAATTAATGCTCAGTTATGCTATCACTATTCACAAGAGTCAGGGTAGTGAGTTTGATGTGGTAATTATGCCCATTATTGCGGGGGCTAGCAGTATCCTTACTCGGAATTTATTGTATACCGCTGTTACTCGTGCCAAGGGAATGGTTGTGCTGGTCGGTTCGAGGAAAAATCTACATATAATGGTCGGGAACAACTACACTGCCAAGCGTTTCAGTGCGCTGGGGATTTTCCTAGAAAAGCAGGCACACAATATGGAGGTGCTAAATGGCGAGTAACAAAAGTTTAGCGACCGAATCCCACATCGAGCTTGCCTCCACTCAAAAGAGGAAAAGAGATAGTTTCTTTGGGGCGTTGTACCAAAAAATCCATAATATGTTCTTTCCTGCTAGGATAAAGTGCATTATTTGTGGCGATGATTTGCCCGAGGTTCGTGAAATCGAAATTTGCGATAGGTGTAAATGTAAGTTGAATTACATTTCGGAGAACGAGTGCTGTGCGTGTTGTGGCGCTCCTGTCGTGGGCGAGGCGAAATACTGCTTTAACTGTAAGGACAATGATAGAGAATTTGACTTGGGTCGTAGCGTTTTCGTTTATGAGGGCGAAGTGGAGAAACTAATCGCTGGACTCAAATTCAGCAACAAGCCATATATTTCTAGGACTTTGGGTAGGTGTTTGGGCGAGTTGTATAAGGAATTAAATTGGCAGGTCGATGTTGTCGTGCCTGTACCAATGACTGCTGCTCGTAGAAAGGAAAGAGGTTATAACCAAGCGGAACTTTTGGCGGAGGAATTTTGCGAATCGACAAAATTACCTATCAATACCGAGGTTTTGGTAAAGATTAAGGATACCGAGGAGCAGAAAGAATTGTCAATGCGTGAGAGGCAGAAGAATATTCAAAACGCCTTTAAGGTAACGGATAAATATTTCGTCAAAAATCATAATGTTTTGATTATTGATGATGTTATGACTACGGGTGCTACGGCTTCTGCTTGTGCGGCAGCACTCAAAAAGGCACACGCAAATCGTGTGTTTGTACTGACGATTGCACATGGTAGACCCAAGATTCCGACTCAAAATAACTTGGATAATATCAAATCTATAATAAATTCGGTCAAATGACTTTTCAAATTTGATATTTTGGTATATAATCGTATTAACTATATTTAGGGAGATTAATAATGAAGTTTTTTAACCTGTTTGCATCAGATAACAAGAGAAATCTGGATAAGCTAGAAAAAATGGTTGCAAAAATTGAGGCTTTGGCTGACAAATATGCTGCAATGGATAATGACACTTTGCGTGGGCAGACAGCAGTGTTAAAGGAGAGATTAAATAATGGAGAAACTCTAGATGACATTCTCTACGATGCTTTTGCGGTTGTTCGTGAGGCTAGTACTAGGGTACTGAATATGCGCCACTTTCACTATCAATTGGTCGGTGGTATCGTATTGCACCAAGGTCGTATCGCAGAGATGATGACTGGTGAAGGTAAGACAATCGTTGCTACCTTGCCAGCGTACCTAAATGCTTTGACAGGTAAGGGTGTGCATGTCGTTACTGTCAACGAGTATTTGTCAGGCGTTGGTGCGGAGATAATGGGTAAAGTTTACCGTTTCTTGGGACTGACAGTTGGCTGTAGTTTCAGCAATATGACGCCCGAGCAAAAGAAAAAGGCCTACGCTTGCGACATTACATATAGTACAAACAACGAGTTGGCTTTTGACTATTTGAGAGATAACTTGGTGCGTAGAGCGCAAGACAGAATGTGCAGAGGCTACAATTTTGCCATAGTCGATGAGGTGGATAGTATCCTTATTGATGAGGCACGCAACCCGTTGATTATCAGCGGTCGTGGGTTCAAGTCTAGCGACCAATATGTCAAGGCACAGCGTTTTATTCGTAACTTAAAGCGTGATGAAGATTACACTGTTGATGAGGAGAAAAAGGCTGTTCACCTTACAGAAGAAGGTACGGACAAGGCAGAGCGTTTTTACGGCGTTGAGAGTTTGAGTGATGCAAATAACGTGGAGCTTAACCAGCACATCTTGAACGCTTTGAGAGCGAACTTTATTATGAAAGCCGAGAGCGACTATATCGTTCGTGATGGCAAGGTTTTGATTGTTGACCAATTCACAGGTCGTATTATGGAGGGGCGTAGATATAGTAACGGTTTGCATCAGGCTATTGAGGCAAAAGAGGGGTTGCAGGTCAAGGACGAATTGTTGACTGTTGCTACTATCACTCTCCAAAACTTCTTCAAAATGTACAAGAAACTCAGTGGTATGACTGGTACGGCCAAGACCGAGGAGACCGAGTTTAACAAGATTTATAACTTGGATATTGTTACAATTCCTACAAACTTGCCTATGATTAGAATTGATGAGCCAGATATAATTTACTCGTCTATTGCGGGTAAATTCCGTGCAGTTGTAGAGAGAATCAAGGCGGCATATGAGACTGGTCAACCAGTTTTGGTTGGTACTGTTACGATTGACCGCAGTGAGGAATTGAGCAAAATGTTGCAGACTGAGGGGATTCCACACAAAGTTTTGAACGCAAAGAACCACGCTCACGAGGCGGAAATTGTAGCCCAAGCAGGTCGATACAAGACTGTAACCATTGCTACAAATATGGCTGGTCGTGGTACTGATATTCTGCTCGGTGGTAACCCTGAATATTTGGCGAAAGCGCAATTATACAAGATGGGCTATACCCAAGACATAATTGACCAAGCAACCTCATTCTTGCCTAGTGAGGATGAGAAAGTGCTAGAAGCAAAAGAGAATTATGACAAATTTTTGCAGAAGTATAAGGCTGAAACTGACGCCGAGAAAGCAAAAGTTATTGAACTCGGCGGTCTTTTGGTAATCGGTACAGAGCGTCATGAATC
>DHMD01000065.1:13731-14480 GCA_002405615.1 Christensenella sp. UBA4651
AACCAGTTGCGTGGTCGTTCTGGTCGTCAAGGCGACCCAGGGCGGAGTGTGTTCTATATCTCACTAGAAGATGATTTGGTTCGTATCTTTGGTGGCGACAGGTTAAAGGCTATTAGCAATTTCTTCAAGATTGATGAGGATACTCCGTTCCAGATGAAGATTTTGTCAAAGCAGATTGAGCGTGCGCAGAAGAAAGTTGAGGCACGCAACTATGCTGGTAGACGAAATGTCTTGGAATTGGACGAGGTTATCAACAAGCAGCGTAACATTATTTATTCAGAAAGAAACAAAATTTTGGATGGCGAAGATGTTCACAATCAAATTTTGGAAATGTTCCCAGATGTTATCAATGAGGCTTTGGGTAACAGTGTAGACGTTGACAAGCCTAGCATAGAATGGGATTTGGCGGAAATCAACCGTTCTTTGGAGGACAAATTGTATCCAAAGGGTACTAATTTTGTAACGGAAGAAATGCTAGAAGATACCGAGTATGACGAGTTGTATCAGACGATTTTGGACGATGTAAGGGCTAGGTACGAGGCAAAGAAAAAAGAGGTTGAGGAACTGGGTATTCCTTTTGTGGAAATCGAGCGTTCAATCCTACTCGATATGGTTGACAAGGCGTGGATGGAGCATATTGACGCTATGAGTACTTTGAGCCACGAAATCTTGGTACAGAGTTACGGTAGACAAGACCCTATTGTTGCGTTCAAGAGAGAGGGTTTCAAGATGTTTGACGAAATGGTAGG
>DHMD01000045.1:0-659 GCA_002405615.1 Christensenella sp. UBA4651
AAATCAAAATTAAATTGTAAATATTATTAAAAGTCCTCATTATGGGGGACTTTTTCGTATTTTACTTCAAAACAAAGATTTAATATAATTAAAATAGTTTTGGCAATTATCGCACAAAACTTACAACTAACAGCATATAATATTGTTATGTTTTACAAATTAAACACAAGGTGTTTAGAGTGAAAAATTGAGCTAATTTGACTGTACCTCTTGACAATAATTTTATTTAGGAGTAAAGTATAATATTCAAAAGTTTAAGTAAAGTATTTTTTTACTATTAAAAGGAGATTTTATGTCAATTTTTAGGAATTTATCCAAGATAGATTACCTAGTTATTTTACTATGTTGCGGCTTGATTGTAGGGCAAGTTTGGCTCGACCTCAAAATGCCAGAATACCTCAACACAGTTATTACTGCAGCGACTACTAGCGGACACGAAATGTCCGAGATTTGGCTAAATGGTGGGCTGATGCTCGCCTGCTCTATCGGTAGTGCTTTGTTAGCGGTTTTGACGGGATTTTTGGTTGCAAGAATGGCATCAAGGTTTAGTCGAAAATTGAGGGCGCAAGTATTCGACAAAGTGCAATCGTTCAGCGAACAAGAGATACACAAGTTTAGCACTGCAAGTTTAATTACTCGTTCGACAAACGACATTACAC
>DHMD01000045.1:674-3096 GCA_002405615.1 Christensenella sp. UBA4651
GGTGCAGATGACATTTGCTATGGGTATGCAAGTTATTATCAAAGCGCCAATTCTGGCGATTTGGGCAATCTGCAAAATTGTAAATAATAGTTGGCAATGGTCGTTAGCGACTGGGGTTGCGGTTGCTTTGATTGTAATCGGCGTGGTTGTTGCGCTGATTGTTACCCTGCCGAAGTTTAGAAAAATTCAGAAGCAAACTGATGATGTAAACAACGCTATGCGAGAGAGTTTGCGTGGCGTGCGTGTAATTAGAGCATATAATGCGGAAGATTACCAAGAGAGCAAATTCAAAGATGTAAACGACAGATTGACCAATACAAACTTATTTGTAAACCGTATGATGTCAATTATGTTCCCTCTGATGACTATTGTAATGAGTGGTTTGACATTATCTATATATATTATAGGGTGCTACCTATTTAACGCAGAGACTATACTACCATTGCGTGGGGCGGTTATCGGTAATATGATGGAATTTACCTCGTATGCAATGCAAGTAATTATGGCATTTATGATGCTGATTATCGTTTTTGTAATGTTGCCTCGTGCGATTACGGCGGGCAGACGCATAAATCAAGTAATTTCTACCCCTGTTTCGATTGCAGACGGTACAGTTACAACAGCGAACGAAGTTGGTACAGTGGAATTTGACAATGTTACATTCAAGTATCCAAACGCAGAGGAAGCACTCCTCAAGAATATCAACCTAAAAATCAACAAGGGCGAAACGGTGGCTTTTATCGGCTCAACAGGCTCGGGTAAAAGCACGCTAATCAACCTTATCCCGAGATTTTATGATGCGACCGAAGGTGTAGTAAAGGTGGACGGTGTAGACGTACGAGAATTTACTCAGGCTGCGTTGCACGACCGAATCGGATTTGTTCCGCAAAAAGCGGTTTTGTTCAACGGAACGGTGCGTGAAAATGTGGACTTCGGAGAAAAATCGGGACACGAACTAACGGAAGACGGACTCAAAAAAGCTATAAACATTGCCCAAGCGACTGATTTCGTAGAAAAAATGGAAGACGGGTATGACGCACACATTGAGCAAGGCGGCGCTAACCTTTCGGGTGGACAAAAGCAGCGACTTTCTATTGCGAGAGCGATTGCTCGAGACCCTGAAATTTACATTTTTGACGACTCGTTCTCCGCTTTGGACTACAAAACTGATGCGATTTTGCGTGAAAAACTGCGAGAGTACACACACGATGCGACTGTAATTATGGTTGCACAGCGAATCGGAACTATCAAGAATGCAGACAAAATCGTTGTACTGGAAAATGGCGAAATGGTAGGCGTAGGCACGCACAAGGAATTGCTAGAATCTTGCCCAGTTTACCGTGAAATCGCCCTATCACAATTGAGTAAGGAGGAACTAGAAAATGTCTAGAAAACACAACCCTCCTACGGGAAAAACAAGAGTAAAAAACGGCAAAGCAGCGATTGCCAACTTGGCAAAATACTGCAAGCCTTATTGGGGATTTATTTTTGTAGCAATGTTCTTTGCTTTGGTTGGCGCCGTCCTCAATATTATTGGGCCAGAATTTATTCGTGGCATTACAGATGAGATTTATGACGCCCTATTGGGAGGCAGAGATGTCGACCTTAATGTTATTTGGAATATTGCTACACTGCTGATTATATTCTATCTTGCGGGTGCAATTTTTAACCTTGCGGACGGAATGCTGATGACGCAAGCGACTCAACGCACTACGCAGCGAATGCGTAAAGAAATCAATCACAAGATTAACCGCTTGCCTTTGGGTTACCTCGACTCGCACAGTTACGGCGATGTATTGAGCCGGGTTACGAACGATGTAGATACTATCGGGCAGACACTAAACAATGCAGTCAGCAGTTTGGTTGGTGCGTTGGCACTTTTGTTAGGTTCGATTGTAATGATGTTTGTTACAAACTGGATTATGGCACTGACTGCGATTGGCGCAAGCATTATTGGTTTTGTAATTATGGCACTCATAATGAGCAAATCGCAAAAGTACTTTGTCGCACAACAAAAGAGCCTCGGCAGTCTCAACGGACATATTGAGGAGGCTTACTCAGGGCAAAACACTATCAAGGTTTATAATGACGAAAGCAAGTCAAGGGCAACCTTTGACAAGCATAACAAGGAATTGTACACCAGCGGTTGGAAATCGCAATTCTTGTCAGGACTTATGATGCCATTGATGAACTTTATCGGAAACTTTGGCTATGTGGCTGTTTGTGTAGTCGGGGCGGCGTTGGTTCTAAACGGGACGATTTCGCTCGGTGTTGTATCAGCGTTTATCATTTATGTTAGATTGTTTACACAACCATTGAGCCAACTTGCTCAGGTCGGCACGAACTTGCAATCAACTATGGCGGCGAGTGAGCGTGTATTTGAGTTGTTGGGAGAAAAAGAACTCAGCGATGAGAGTGAAAA
>DHMD01000045.1:3223-9148 GCA_002405615.1 Christensenella sp. UBA4651
GTTAAACCAGGGCAAAAAGTCGCAATTGTAGGGCCTACTGGGGCTGGAAAGACGACTTTGGTAAACTTGTTGATGAGATTTTACGAAGTTAGAAGCGGTGAAATCTTGGTTGACGGCGTGTCTACTCAGGATTTGACTCGTGAGCAAGTCCACCAGATGTTTGGAATGGTTTTGCAAGATACATGGTTGTTTGACGGAACGATTGCAGAAAACGTGGCGTATTCAAAGGAGGGAGTTACACGAGAACAAATCGTTGAGGCTTGCGTTGCGGCGGGGGTCGACCACTTTATACGCACTTTGCCAAATGGATACGATACAGTGATTGATGAAAATACCACGATTTCTGCTGGACAAAAGCAACTTATTACCATTGCTCGTGCGATGGTTCAAAACAATCCTATGCTGATTCTTGATGAGGCTACCAGTAGCGTGGATACTCGTACCGAGATACTTATCCAAGAGGCGATGGACAAATTGACACAAAACAGGACTTCGTTCGTGATAGCACACAGATTGTCAACTATCAAGAATGCTGATGTGATTATAGTTATGCAGCACGGCGACATAGTTGAATGTGGTACGCACGAGGAATTGGTGAACAAGCCAAACGGCGTTTACCAGAGCCTATATAATAGTCAATTCCAAGAATAATATAAAATACTCTCTATTTTTAGAGGGTATTTTTTTTGTTGATAATTTGAGATTATTTTTCATATTTTTTGTAAATTTATTTGATACGGTGTGGATAACTTTTTGATACTCATTTTCTTGTAAATTATTTAATCATTTTATTCACAATAAAATATAATAAATTTTAGAAATAACGCTGACGAATAATTGATTTTTGTTTTTAATTGTGGTAAATTATATTAGTGGTTATTAGAGTAATTAATTTCATAAGTTGCAAAAAATTGCAGTATAGTGATATATTTTTTGACACTATGTATCATATTTTTGCAACATAACCGCAAATTTTATTAAGAAGGTAAATGGTATGAATATTACTCGGAGTAGAGTCGTTCCATTTGGAGCGCTGCTACTAGTACTATCGGTTATCGGGTTTCTCGTGGTTGAATTTATAGTTGCAAATGCGTGGCAAGACCCAGCATACAACTACGCTTACAACAACATAAGCGACCTTGGGGTTGAAACGGAAAGCATTATTTCTGGGAGAGAAGTCCTCTCACCTATGCATCAGGTTTTCAACTGGATGTGCCCCGCTTTTGGTATACTTTTTGTGATTGGGTTCTTCTGTATGAACGGACTTATTCAAGGACAGTACAAAATTTTGTCTATGTCGATGATTGCTATCGCTGGTATCGGTATCGCTATGATTGGATTTTTCCCATCGGTTGCGGGAAATGAGCATATCGTACACGAAATTTTCGCAATAATGGCGATATTCGGTGGTAGTTTGGGAATGATTTTCTTTGGAGTGAGTCAGTTAAAGGACGAAATGGCGTTCTTTGGTAGAATGAGTATTTTGCTAGGTATTTTTAACTTCGTTTGGATTGCTTTTATGAAATTTTATAACTTTGGTTACAGCGGGCTTTTCGAGAGATTGGCGATTTATTCAATCTTTCTATTTGCAGTAGTGCTAGCGATTAGAGGCGTTATGATTAATAACAAAACCCCCAATGATAGACCTATGCTCAAAGCGTAAAAATTAACAAAAAACATAGAAAAACGCATAAAAATGCGTTTTTTCATTTTTGTGAGCGGAAAATGAATTTTTGAGAAAAATACTCTTGATTAAACCAATATCACTCATTATGCTATATTGACAAAATTTATTTTTTTGATATAATCAACAGAGATAGGACTATAGGGAGATAGTACAAAAAATACAATAAAATATAACAAAAATTAATTAAAAAATGTGTAAAAATAAAACTGTTAAGGAGTTTTTTATGAACGATATTGAAGATAAGAGAGAAGATTATAACAACAAATATATAAGAATTACTTTTGAAAAGGCGGCAGATTTCTTGCGTAGAATTTGCCCTGATGATGTTTTCTATAAAGACAGTCAGACCAAAACCGATAGAGATTTTTGGGAAAGGTTGCAAATGCAAGACAACATTTGTTCAACAGATTACTATGATTACAAAACTATTTTTGATTTTTGTGTAAAAAAAGGTATCAAGCGTGTTTTTGATGTGGGCGGCTCAAATGGTTTTGCTAATTTTGTTATCCAAGAAGAAAATTTGCCTTTGGAGTATATTGTGGTTGAAAGAATGCCACAAGAAGATGTTTTTGCTCCTGTAATCAGCAAACAATATCCTGTAAAAATTGAAGCAACGCCACAAGACGCTTTGATTAGCCACCTTTGTATGGGAATTTCGTACACGCCTGCTGATAACAAGCGTATGTTTAATCGTGCTATTCAAGATTTTGACCACATAATTTTACACACTAGCGATGATACTGCACGAGAAATGCAAGCGCACTTCCCTTGCGAAACCCTCGCCAGCACGGAAACTAGCCAAATACACTATTTTGATACCTCATCTCACGAACAATTTAGAGCCGCAGCTACAAATTTCGAAGAAATGAGTAGGTAACTACTGTTTGCCGCAATAAAAACAGAAAAATAACTAAAAAATATGTCAAAAATTGAAAAAATATCCTTAATATAGTATTATATTAGTAAAAACAGTAAACTTATTTATATAAATCAAAAAAATTAAAAGAGCCACGAGTAGAACTCGTGGTCTTTTATTCAATATTTTAGAATTATACTTGAAAGGAGTATTATTAGTACTTTCTATATAAACTTGGGATAATTGATACAACACTGCCTCACCCTCACCTCAAATATGATGTAAATATCACAATTATTGTAATTAATTAGAAATTCTGCACAAGGGTTACTTTGAACGCTCTTTATTCTCGAAATACAACTCTATTTCAGTTTTGCCCGTATAATACTCAGCTGGCAAGATATATGGGGTTTCCTCTTCTACCATTCCGAAAAGTATAACCCTTTGATCCTCATCACATTCATCGAAAGAGTTTGCTATCACTTTCTCCCATTTACATGGTTTGTTCTTTTTCCAAACTGCTCTTAGTGTTGGTTTTATTGGGTTAAATGCATCAAAGACTGCCTTCGCATAAATGTTAAACTTTAGATTATTTTGTATTTCTCTTAAAGCCCAATACTTTGCATCATCTTGTTCTGACTCATAAATCTCATCTCTTCTTTGAGCATACTCCCCATGAGTTTTTTTTATTTCTGGGTATTCATCAAACTTAAACATTTTTATCCTCCACTCTTTACTTCGGATCTTCCACCACTGTGGGGTACGCCCCCGCTAGCCACTGAATGCACTTCTTTATCCACTAGCTGTATTGTCCTTTTGTCCGAGCATTCGTGCCATGTTAATTTTTTTGTTTAGTCGGCAATTCAATCGTTACGAATAGATATTTTGTGCATGCATTCATACAGGAATTTTCGGAAAGATTAGAAAGAAGTTACATATTAATCGGCAGATACAGTATCAAAATATTTGCAAGCTTTAATCTACATGAGCAAAATACCGTAGACGAAGCATTATGATTACTTCTTTTGAGCTTCTTTCTCGAGATACTCCTCAACATGAGTTTTGCCGATATAGTACTCCGCAGGCAATATGTATGGGTCTTCCTCCTCAACCATTCCAAATAAAACCCGTCTTTGATCTTCATCACAATCGTCAAATGTATCGCTAATTTCTTTCTCCCATTTAAGAGGTTTGTTTTTCTTCCAAACAGCTCTTAGTGTTGGCTTAATTGGGCTAAAAGCATCAAATACTGCTTTAGCGTAAATATTGTACATTAAATTCTCAATTTTTCTATCATAATCACTATACATTTTTGAGTATTCAACTTTTGAATAGGAGTCCTCTTCAACCTCAAGTTCATACCAACGCCCCATTAAATCTTGATACTCTTCATGTGCTTTCTTTATTTCTGGATATTCATCAAACTTAAACATATTTTATCCTCCACTCTTTACTTCGGATCTTCCACCACTGTGGGGTACGCCCCCGCTAGCCACCGAATGCACTTCTTTATCTACTAACTGTATTGTCCTTTTGTCCGAACATTCGTGCCATGTTAGACCTTTCTCATCACGGTAATTCTTGATGTCTTTTGCATTTAGACGCTCTATATCTTTGCCTTGTTTCTTGAAATACTTTCTAATCTCTTGTAATGATTTATCAGTGTTATTTAAATTCTTCAACTGGTCTTTCAGATAATTATCAAACTTTGGCATATTTTTACTAATGTCGGCTGTAATATCAGTATCCATTTTCATTACATGTTTTACATACTTTTCTCTAAATACAACAGCACCTTGGATAACGTCAGCGACTTCTTCTCCATCGCTTGCTCGTCTAACTGTACCGTTACCACCTTTTAGAGCGAAGTCATCTTTGCTAACTATTTTTTTGCCATCGGCGTCAAAAACTTTCCAATCTTTGTTGTCTGGATTCGCTAACGAACCAACTCTTTGTTTTAGGCGTTCAGGCGAAACTTTCTCTTTTTGTAAGTATTCTATTACTTCTTTGTTGTACTTGTTTGAATACTTGTCTACTATCGACTTTGTGACTTTTTTGGCAGTTGTTTTGGCGGTAGTTTTTGCAGCGGACTTGGCTGCATTTGAAGCAGCCTTGGCAGTGCCTTTTGCGAGAGCTTTACCAGCAGGCCCTCCCGGAATAGCACCCAAAACCGTGTCCGTTACTAGCGTGCCGACATTTACCGTTCCTGTTTCGACAAGTTGGGTCGCCACACTTTCTGCGGCACCAACCGCAGCACCGATTGCGATACACGCAGCCGTACCAGCACCCGCTGTTGCCACACAAACAGCAACTGCTACAACGGCAATAGCGACTTTTACAAAAGTCTTGAACAGGTTAGAGAACCAGCCACAATTCTGAATCATTCCTGCATTTTGCATTTCACTCAGCAAAACGAATTCGCCATCAAAATCCATTACGGCATCAAGTCTGCCGTTTTCATCGATAAATGCAGAGCCGTAAATCTCCTCTATGGCGAAATCCTCGCCATTTTCCATTACTGCCGACAGCGTAACGATGTTGGTATCGCTATCATAGGTAAAATTGTACTTTACCTGACAGCCAACCGAACTCTCTATATCGCTGGCGCTAACGTTGTCTAGCCCCTCAAAAATGCTAGCATCTAGGGTCTGGTAACCCTCGAAAGTGGTTAAACTCCCCTCTTTGGTAACCCTTGCGTCCTCAAAACTGTTGATGATACTACTGTAATCTAATTCTGTAGTCAGCTCAACATTTCGAACTTTGAGTTGTGTTTCCCTTGCTCCGATTGTGTTTGAATAAAAGAACAAAACCGCAACCGCAACAATCAAAAGTGAAATCAGGCTAATAAACCAAAAACTCTTCTTTTTTATCACTTTTATACCCCTTTTGTTATAAATTTTTGTGTTAAATCAAAAAAAGCGGAAACTAACCCTATCAAAACTTTTCATTTCAACTCCCCAAAGAGCCTATTCTGCAAAATTTCAACATAGGTATCATTTCCGCATTCTCCTAATCTAACATATATATCTCAAATCTAACTTTTTGCGTTGCACACTCAAAATTAAATGTTAAGACCACGATTAATCATAAATAATATAAACGACATTTTTTAGTTTGTCAAGCGATATGATTTAATTTTTTGTTGGAGAAATTTATTTTAATTAAATTTATTTTTTCATCATTTTTTAGTTATTTTTTGATTTTTTGGGGTATTTTTTTGTATTTTTGGGTATTTTTTGGGGTATTTTTCGAAATGCAAGTAAAAATAGCGGAGTTGCCGCTACTCTTGATTTACATATTCGAGGACGGTTGTGATTGGAATACAATAAGCAAAGCCATACACGACATCGCCAGAATTATCCTTTGTCCTAAAAGTCGTAAT
>DHMD01000045.1:9197-9351 GCA_002405615.1 Christensenella sp. UBA4651
AAGTCGTAATTCCAATTAGCCTACCTTGGCTATCAAATAACGCACCGCCGCTATTACCCTCCGCAATGGTTATATCACACTGGATTACTTTGCGAGAGATACCGCCATAACTTATGTTTACAAGGGGTATGCTGATTATTCCGCTCGAAATCGC